>NZ_VUNS01000022.1 GCF_009695545.1 Victivallis lenta
CGGCTTGAGCGGGAAGGCTATTTCCCATTCAAGCGGAAGATGGTCGGCACCAGCGTCAGATATCGCAACACTGATTTAACACGATACATTTTATCCCACGACGATATGGAAGAATAATTATGAAGGTTCGGCGGGGAGAGAGCTTCCCGCCGAACCTTTAAATTGTTGTCTACCCGATTTTGAGGTGAACCCAAATAGTCAGCAATTCTGCCAAGCATATCCAATGAAATTCATGCCGTTTTCGCCTCCAATCAGCTCTCCCTGTACTCCTGTCTTGCGGCTCGGATCGATGATATTTATTGCAGTCCAAACACAGCAATACCGTATTGAAACTTTGCCTTTTCCATATTCTTGAAATATCTGTATTGGGGGGCAATACTGCACTGATAGCTTACCCGAAGTAAAATATTTCTCGACGGTTTAACATCTCAAATTTCAAATTCTACATCGAGAGCAACAGATGGATGACAACTTATATCTGGACGTGATATTTAAGCAAAATGATATAAAACTTAATTATCCAAACCATGATTGGCTAATTCAATGAATCGGCATATGGCCAAATGAAACTTTCAAATTTGAAACTGGAACTTTACGCTCAGAATCTCAAAATCATCGTTTCAAATTCTCCACTTGCAGACTCATTTTCAGGGTGAAACGTCTCAAAAAGAAAGCCCCCAGTTTCATTTTCTGGAGGCTTAGCCTCAAGATACAAGCTATTATAAATAAGTATTTATACTTTCAGGACGTGCCGGACACGGTTCAAAATTTCCTCGGCAGGGATATCGGGGATATCGAGCAACTTCAATACTTCTTCGATCCGCTGACGGTCGGATTTGGTCGTGATAGAAGCCACCGCTGCAATCGCTTCCATTTGGGCCTCCTCTCCGACATGAATATAGTATTTATCAGCTATATCAGAGTCAGTGCCGAGAATTGAAAGCAATACGGCTTTCGGGACGCCCGCTTCGGCACAATGACTGGCAAAGCTGTGGCGCAGGGAATGAAAGCCGTAGACCGTTGCCTTCTTCTTGCGCCCCGGCACCTCCACGGATGGCTCCAACCCGATCCAGCGGATCACCCGGAGGATATCCAGGCCGACTTTATTGCATCCGACATCTTTGCCGCTGGCGTCTTTCTGTTTATAGCGAGCCGCACAGTTCGGGCAGATATATTCATCACGCTTCCATGCCAACGCTTCCTGAAGCACCGTCAATAACTGATCGGCGATTGGTATTGTAACTTCTTTTCCGGTCTTGAATTGCTTGACCCAGATGCGCCGCCGTTCAAGATCAACCTTATGCCATTGCAGCAGAACACAGTCTTTCAGCCGCTGGCCGGTAAACATCCCCAGATGATAGATGACCCGGATTTCCGGCTTGTTCTTCACTTTGTGCGTAGAATCGGCCAGTACGTCCAGCAATGCCTGTTCCTGCTCGCGAGTAAAGGCAAGACGGCGTGTATTGTGTTCCTGCTCTTCGCGGTCTTTACGCCACAGGACAGGAGATTGAAAAGGAGAACCGTCGGGACAATACTCAATAAGAGTAGAGAAGATTTTCCGCAACCGTTTGATCTTACGGTTGTGCGTATCAACGGCCAGTTGACGTTCCCGGAGCTTTTGCGCATAGGCATCGGCGAGTTCCGGCGTCACTTCGTGAAGATATTGGCAGCTTTCCGGCAGAGATGCCAGAAAATCTCGCAAGTCGGCTTCATAATTGAGCCGTTCGTTTACGGTCGCAGGGGTAGCGCGGTTCGGATGCTTGGAATAAGTGTTCCACACCTCGGTAAGCGGCAACACGTTTGCCGGTTTGATCAGATTGCGCGCGTGAGCGACATGTGCCGAAACGACCTCTATGCTGGTTGCTTTCAGAATCGGAAGCAGCTCTTTGACTTTCCGTTTCGCTTCTTCCTGATTCTTGGTTTTCAGGCTGATCGCTTTTCGTTCACCATTGATCTGATAGCGATAATAGTAAATTCCGCTTGGTTTCTGGTAGATGGTGCCGACTTCCTGCTTCATGACTTTCCTCGCCATTGCCCTGTTTCCTCGTAACTATCCTTGTGAGCTAAAATACCACTGATTTCGAGGATTGAAAGGCGGGAACGGCACCGAATGGCACTTTTTTGAGGAATCTGAGGGTAAAATGGTACACCCAAAGGGACTTGAACCCCTAACCTTCTGGTCCGTAGCCAGACGCTCTATCCAATTGAGCTATGGGTGCACGTGATTGACGGATTGTTCCTGTCAATGGAAAGTTAATATACACCGGTTCCGGTGGAAATGCAAGCGGAATTCCGGCTTTTTCAGGTCAAATTTTTGAAAAATCCGGAATTTTTCTTTTTCCGCAACATTGCCGGATTGTAATCTTTCGGCAATCTTCCGGCAATACCGGCGGTGTATGTTATGATATAAGCAGCACGGAGAAGAGGAGAGATGCAATCCGTGCGGAAAGGTGATGAGATGGAAAAGAAATCAAATAAATCAAACATGTTCCTGGCCATGCTTCTGGCGGCGGCTTCCGTTTCCTGCGGATATGCGATCGAACCGGTCGCCATGGTCCGCAGCGGCGACTAGCCGCATGAAGTGTTCGTTTTTGATCCTGGTGGCGGCAACCGTGCTGGGGTTGTTCATATTTGCCGCATTTTCCCGGCCGGAGTCCGCTGTTCCGGCCGAAGCCGGAGACGGCGGCGAACCGCCGGAAGGGGGACGGGGCGGCTTCGGGCAGTGATTCCCGGAGAGACCGGAGAAAACGAACGGAAACCGAGTGCGCCGGGAAACGGAAGTTTTCCGACTGTCGGATCAGGAGAATCGGGCGCGCCCCCCGGTTCTCCCTTTTTTCGTCCCGGAACGGCAGTGCTTCAGCCGTTCGGCTGCTGCCGCCGGCGATACTCTCCGGGCGGCATCCCCGAAGTGCGGCGGAAGGCGCGGTAGAAGCTCTCGAGGTTCTCGAATCCGCACTCCTCCGAAATGGTCTTGATATTGTCGTCGCTGCCCGCCAGCCGGATGCGGGCCAGCCGCAGCCGGTAATTCAGCAGATATTGATGCGGACTCACACCGAGATGTTTGTGAAAAAGCGCATATAAATACGGCTCGCTGACGCCGGCCCGCAGCGCCATGTCCCTGACCGAGAAGGTCAGCACCTTCGTGTCGCGCATCATCGCCAGCGCCCGGGCCAGCGGCTTCGGGTAGGCGGCCGCCGCGTTGCGCCGGCTGCAGATGTAGCTCTCCCAGAACAGCCGCCGGTGCACGTATTCGCAAAGATAGGTGCGGTCGATCGTTTCGTCGTGGAAACGGCCGACCGCTTCGTCGACAAATGCGTCCAGCGCGGGCTCGCTGCTCCAGCCGCTCACCCTCGGCACCGTCCGGCGGTCCTCCGGGACCCGGAAGCGGACGGCGAGACAGCGGTACGGATCGTCCGGCGGCGTTCGGAAGATCGTGTATTCGCCCGCCGTATGCCAGAAGATCGTTCCGCGCTCATACTCCCGGACCGTCCCTTCCTGCTCGAAAAAAATACGACCGCCGATCATGACCTCGACGATTTCGGTGCCGGGAGCGATTTCAACCGGCCGGATCGGACGGTTGGCGGGGGCGATGAAAATGCTGACCCCCAGAAGTTCGGTCGGCCGGTTGATTCCCTGCATATTTTCCGCCTCAAGAGATAAGTGGTAAAAAAATAATAGGTTTGGTAAATTGTCAAAACCTTCTCCACGTTATAAAATATATAAAGTATTTGTTTTTTTGCAATATTCGGATGTATTGAATTTCGAAAAAAAAGGGGATGGTATACCACACCATCAAAATATTAACAATGCCTTTCCCGCAGGTGTAAGTACGGCGGAGCCGCACGGTACATCGGAGACGGGCACGATGCGCAGTGTCGGGCACGGTCTTTCAGACGGGCACGATACGCAGTGTCGGGCACGGTCTTTCAGACGGGCACGATACGCAGTGTCGGGCACGGTCTTTCAGACGGGCACGATACGCAGTGTCGGGCACGGTCTTTTCAGCGGGAGGGGCTCCCGAAAAGGGCCCGGAGCTTTTGGGCAGCCAGTCCGAAAGACCCGGAGTCCGCGGCCGAAGAAACGGCTGCTTTTCGGGGAACATCAATCAGGAGTCGGGTCATGTTTCAGGCGGCAGTACAGCTTTATTCATTCCGCGATCAGTGCGCCAAGGATTTCGTGGATGTTCTGAAGCTGGTTTCGATCATCGGATTCAAGGGCGTGGAGCCGGCCGGCTTCTACGACCTGAAGCCGGCGGAGTTCCGGAAAATCGTGAACGACCTCGGCATGGAGGTCTGTTCGGCACACGGCCCCTGGTGCCGTTCGGAGGAGCAGATTCCGGAGATCGTCGACACGCTCGGCGAACTCGGGCTCTCCACCTGCGTCTGCGGCTTCGGCCCGAACGAATTCAGGGATATGGACGCGATCAGGCGCACGGCGGAGATGACCTCCGTCTGGCAGGAAAAGCTCGAGAAGCAGGGAATCACTCTCTTCCAGCACAATCACGCATTCGAGTTCGACCTTGTCGACGGCCGGCCGGCCTACGACATCTACGCCGAGCTCTGCCCGAAGATGAAGTTCGAGATCGACTGCTACTGGTCCGCGAACCACGGCAAGGCCGATCCGGTCGAAGTCATGAAGCGCTACCGCGAAAGAACGATCCTCATCCATATGAAGGACGGCGTGCTTGACCCGGATATCCCGCTGATTCCGCTCGGTTCCGGCAAGCTGCCGATTCCGGCGATTCTCGCGGAGGCCGATCCGAAGCTCGTGAAGTGGGTCATCGTCGAACTCGACAACTGCGCGATCGACATCTACCGCGGCATAAAGAAAAGCTATCAGTATCTGACGAAAAACGGCCTCTGCATCGGCAACCGTTGAGCGTCATCGCATAACTGTCACAGAACAAGGAATGGATTTCAAGATGAAGAAAACGAAACTCGGCGTGATCGGCTGCGGCATGATCTCCGGCGCCTACCTGAAGGCGGCCTCCCGCTTCCGCAACATCGAAATCGTGGCGGGGTCGGACATCGTTCCGGGCCGCGCCGCCGCGAAGCGCGACGAATTCAAGGAGTTCGGATACAGCGAAGAGACCTTCCGCGCCTACGACGCGAATCCGGACGGGACCAACGCGGAGCTGCTCTCCGACCCCGAAATCGAGGTCGTACTGAACCTGACTCCGCCGAAACAGCATTCGCGGGTTGACCTCGAGATCCTGAATGCCGGCAAACATGCGTATTCCGAAAAGCCGTTCGGCGTGAACCTCGAAGACGCGATGAAGGTCATGAAGCTCGCCGAAGAGAAGAATCTCCGCTGCGGCTGCGCGCCGGACACGTTCCTCGGCGGCGGCCAGCAGACCGCCCGCAAGCTGATCGACGACGGCTGGATCGGCAAACCGCTGGCCGGCACCGCGCTCGTCATGGGGCGCGGGCCGGAGAAGTGGCCGCAGGCTCCGTTCTTCTTCGATTACGGCGCCGGCCCGATGCTGGACCTCGGCCCGTACTACATCACGACGCTGGTCAACATGCTCGGCCCCGCGAAGCGCGTCACGGCCTTCACGAAGAAGTTCGACGACATGCGCACCGGCGGCCCGGAGACGCAGCCGCCCGTCTACCCGATCAACGTCACGACCCACCTGACCGGCGTGATCGAATTCGAATGCGGGGCGCTCATCACCATGATCAGCAGCTTCGACGTCTGGAAGCACGGCCACTGCCCGATCGAAATCTACGGTTCGGAAGGTTCGCTGCAGGTTCCGGACCCGAACACGTTCGGCGGCCCGGTCCGCGTCTTCCGCAAGGGTTACGAGGATTGGCAGGATGTGCCGATGCCGTTCGGCTACACCGACAACTCGCGCAGCATCGGCGCGGTGGATATGGTCAACGCGATCAAGTCCGGCCGCCCGCACCGCGCGAACAACAAGCTGGCATATCACGTGCTTGAGATCATGTGCTCGTTCGACAAGTCGAGCTCGGCCGGCAGACCGGTCGATATCGAGAGCACCTGCGAACGCCCGGCGCCGCTGCCGCTCGGCCTTGACGACGGTTTCCTTGACGACTGAGGAAACTTTCCTTTTCTGAATCTCTTCACCGCTTTTTCCCGCCGGCAGCTCCGGACGGAAAAAAGCGGTGATTTTCCGCCATACGAAAAAATCGGGTTCAGAGCTTATCAACCGACGAACTCCGATGATCCGGCACGGCTCCAGATCAATCGGAGTATTCCTGAATCGTGCAAAAATGGCGATGCGCGGGAAAGAGAGGCGCCTGCGCGCCTTCACCGCGCAGACGCGCGATCCCCGGCCTCCGGGCCGAAACCGTTGAAGAAGGCTCTTTCGGCGAAGCTTTTCCTGCGGACCCGGACCGGCGGCTCCGCGGCACGGCCGACCGGCAGGAAGCAGACCAGCTCACAGGACTCAGGAACCCCCAGAAGCTCCGCCATCTTCCTGCCGATCGCGTCGGCGTCGGTGATGTGGCCTTCGATCCAACAGCTCTGGTAACCGAGCCCGACAATGGCCAGCAGCATGTTTTCAATCGCGGCGGAATAGTCCTGCACACTGAAACAACGGTCCCGGTAGGCCGGAATCCGCTGCGTCAACACACAGATCATCGCGGGAGCCCGGTGGCCGACCGGCGGTACGACAACATCGTAAAGCCTGCCGAGCAACTCCGCGTCGTTCACCGCGATCAGGCTGACGGTCTGCTTGTTGCAGCCGGAGGGAGCGGCGAGACCGGCCTCCAGAATCCGCTTCAGGTCCGCTTCGGGAACCGGAACCTCCTCATATCTGCCCCGGTAGCTTGTCCGCTCCAGAATCGCGGTCATGACATCCATATCGTCTCCCCTTCCCGTCCGGCTCACCGGAGCGGCTTTTCCCAGGTCCGGACTGCAAAATATTCCGCGCACAGCAGGCAGAACCGGTTCGGATAATCGACCGCGAACGAACGCACCCCGAGATCGAGCACGGCAAACAGGTCTTCGCGTTCGAACTGCCACGGCAGCGCCTGCAGCAGCACCCCCTTCGCCTGCGCGGCGGCGAGCATGCGGCGCACCTCGTCCGGCGGAAGCGCGTAACGCCAGAACTTCCGCTCCGGGTCGTCGTTCAGATGGATCTGAACCTGTTCGAAACCGCCGAACTCCCGCGCGGCCAGCGCGTCGAAACGGGCCGTGATCTCCCCCGGCGCGCCGCCGAGCCAGATCTTGATCCGGACTTCAGGCTGGAGCTGCCTGAAGCGGGCGGCGACCGCCTCGTCGGTGGTGGCGAGCGTAAGCTGCTTTGCGACGCCGAAGCGGGCGATCAGCTCCGAAAGCTGCTCCAGCGGCGCATTCTTGTAGTCGATGACGATCTCTTTCCGGACATCGCCGCGCAGCTTGGCGAGAAGCTCGTCGATCGATGGGATCACCTGCTCCGGGTAGCGGTCGCTGCCGATATCGCAGCGACGGACCCGCGCATACGGCAGCTCCGCAATCGGCGTGCGGCCGGTCTCCTCGTCGATCTCCCGCGCGGTGCGCCCGAGTTTGCCGTCGTGCAGCGAAAGCAGCCGCCCGTCCGCCGTGGCATTCACGTCCGCCTCGGGCGTGCCGCCGAGCATCCAGGCGTATTCGAAACCGACCGGCGTCGACTCCGGCAGCTCATAACCGCCGCCGCCGCGGTGCGCTTCCCACAAAATGATCCCGTCACCCGTCATCGCCGTTCCTTTCGCTTTCTGATTCGTCCGCCTCGTGCCGCCGGATGAACTCCCGCGGCGAAAGACCGGTCCGTTTTCGGAATACCGTGCAGAAATAATTGCTGTCGGGAAATCCGCATTTGCGGCCGATCTCCCCGATCGAATATTTTCCGTGGAAGTGCTCAAGCAGGTGCTCCGCCTCCTGCAGCCGCCGGTCGGCCAGCAGTTCGCGGAATCCCTTTCCGGCCACCCGGCGGATCACGCCGCCGAGATAATTCACATTCACATGCAGAATCTCCGCCAGATCGCTCAAGGCCGGATTCTGGTGGTAGGAGCGTTCGATGAAGTGGCGGCACTGATCCAGATAATAGGAATCGTCGCGCTTTTTGCCTCGCCCGGTGACCGATTCGCGGTAGCATTCGAGCTCCAGCCGCACATAAGTCGCCAGAAAATCGGCGTAGGAACCGATCTCGCGGCGGCGCTCGCGGGAGAGCTCCCCGGGACGGCGACCGTTCCAGCCCGGCGCGAACTCATGCCCCGGCGGCAGCAGATAGCCGAGGTAGATCACCGCGGCGAGTTCGCCGTCGAAAAGCACAGGCTGCGCGTAATCCCAGACTCCCTTCGGGCAGAATCCCCAGAACGGACGGCCGCGCAGGGCGACCTTGCGGCTGCGCGCCTTGTTCGCGGCGCATGCGTTGATGCCGCCGGGCTGCTTCTTGGCCCAGCGGCAGAAATCACCGTGGTGATGGTACTGGTCGGGGGCAAGCTGAAGCTCCGGCATCTCCGCAAACGCCGGATGAAGGACTTCGAGATCGATCACCGTGCCGAGCTTCAGCTCCAGCTGCCGGATCGCTTTCTGCAAATTCATCGCCGTTCTCCATTTCTGTAATAATTTAAGATTTGTCCCGCGCTTTTTCAAGGTTTAAACCGAAAAAACAGTTAAATTATAAGAGAGAGCCCAACAAAAACAATGGAGATTCATACGATGCAGACCCGTCTGGAAAAGGAAAAATCCCTGCCGATCGTCGCCGAAGTCGATGTCCTCGTGGCCGGAGGCGGCCCGGCCGGAGTCGGCGCCGCCCTCGGCGCCGCCCGGAACGGCGCGAAAACCATGCTGATCGAACAGGCGAACTGCCTCGGCGGCATGGCCACCTCGGGCATGATGTCGCACTGGTGCGGCGGAACCGAATCCCCGCTTCTCGACGAAATCTTCGCCCGGACCAAAGCCTCGCCGCTCCTGCCCCCGGCGACCAGCGAACGCGCGGCCGGCTGGGCGACCGCCCACGAGGCGCAGAAGACCGCGTTGCAGGAACTGCTGCTCGAAGCGGGCGTGACTCTTCAGTACCACACCCGCATCGCCGGGGCCGTGGTGGAGGCCGGTTGCGTGAAGGGAGTCATCACCGAAAGCAAGTCCGGACGCGAAGTCATTCTCGCCCACACCGTCATCGACGCGACCGGCGACGGCGACGCGGCCGCCGCGGCCGGAGCGGAGTTCGTTCTCGGCCGCCCGGAAGACAACGTCTGCCAGCCGGTCACGCTCATGTTCCGCATCGGCGGAGTCGATCACGAACGCGCCGCCTTTCCGGGCAGCTTCGAAAGCCGGATCGACCTGCCGAAGGGTGAAATCCAGACGCTCGGGCATGAACACCTGCCGTTCCCGGCCGGGCATGTGCTGCTCTACCCGGCTCCCCTCCCCGGCGAAGTCTGCGTGAACATGACCAACGTCATCGGCATCGACGGGACCAGCGTCCGCGACCTGACCCGGGCGGAGATCGTCTGCCGCGAACAGATGGTCCGCATCATCCGGTTCCTGCGCGAATTCGTGCCGGGCTATGAGAACTGCTACGCGGTCACCAGCGCCTCGAACGTCGGCGTCCGCGAAACCCGGCACTTCAAGGCGCTCTACGAGCTGACCGAATTCGACATCGTCGAAGCGAAGCTTTTCGATGACTGGATCGCTACGCGCAATCTGTTCAATTTCGATATCCACAGTCTGAAGGGCCCCGGCCTCGACGAACACGGCGCCCAGCACAAATTCCGCTCGAAGGGCAAGTATTCGATCCCGTTCCGCTGCTGCATCCCGCAGAAACTGGACGGCCTGCTGCTTTCGGGGCGCAACATCGACGGGACCCACAAGGCGCACTCGAATTTCCGCGTCATGCCGATCTGCCTGAACATCGGCCAGGGAGTCGGCACGGCAGCCGCCCTCGCGGCGCGGCATAAGATCGCCGCACGCGACGTCGACGTCCGCGAGGTCCAGAAGCTTCTGATGCAGGCAGGAATCCAGCCGTAATTTCAATCCGGCTTATTGGATACGCCGCGGGTTCGGAGGGGGAGACAACGTAACTTCTCCGGGCCTCCCCTCCGGCCTCACATCCGCAAGGCCCGGCAGGAGAACAGCAGGGAATGCGGAGCGTCACTTTACCGGCGCGGGGCCTGTCGACTTGCGAACGATCAGATTCGGCTGTACACGGTACTGGACCGGCAGCGTATTGTAGTCCCGCCGCTGCTGCATCAGGATCTTCCCGGCCAGCGAACCGATCCTGAAAAAGTCGTGCGCGACCGTCGTCAGCGGGACCGGCAGCCATGAAGCGGCGCTGATATTGTCGAAACCGACGAGGCTGATCTCGTCGGGAACCCGGACGCCCTTTTCCTCCAGCAGCCTGAACACCGAAACAGCCAGCGTGTCGTTGCTGCAGAAAATCGCCGTCGGGGGCGTCCTGCCGCCCAGCTGCCGGTCGAGCCAGCTGCGGATGAAATCCAGCTGCCGCTCTTTGATGTTGTGCAGATTCACCTCCTCCGAGGTAGGGATGACGCCGATCCGGCCGTCGATTCCGAGCCCGGCCCCGGCCAGCCCGGCCAGCACGCCGGCAAAGCGTTCCGACAAACTGACCCGGTCCAGCGGAGCGGTCAGATACGCGATCTCCCGGTGACCGAGCCCGTACAGGTGCCGGACCGCCATCCGGGCGCCCGCCGAGCTGTCGGTCAGCAGGTAATTGCCGTTCAGCTCCTCAAAATAGCTGTCGAGCTGGACGAACGGAAAGCGGTCGCGCTGCATGATCTTCAACTGCTCGAGCGTAGCCGGATCGGAGGCCGGCCAGACGGCAAAACCGTTGTTGATCGGCTTGGTGTAATTTTTCAGGAGTTCGAGCTCTTCGTCGATGCTGCTGAAAAAATCGATGCTGATGTTATAGCCCTGCTGCCGCACCGCATCGTTCATCCCTTCGAGCAGGCGGTTGTGTTCCATGCCGTCGCCGTTGGAATACGGCGGGCTGATGAACTTGAAGATGCCGGGCTCCGAAACCGGATCGGCGAAACTCTCCGGCGCTTCCCGGCGCCGGGCGTTGACGAAGGAACCGCGCCCGCGGGTGCGGGAGATCAGATTCTCCTTGACGAGATTTGCAAGGCTCTTGCTGACGGTGAGCCGGCTCACGCCGAATTCGCGGCCGAGCTCGTTCTCGGTGGGCAACTGGCTCTCCGGCGCATAGACGCCGGAGCGGATCCGCTCGCGAATCTCCTGCTCGATCTGCATATACATCAATTTTCCGCTCATCAGTCGGGACTCTCTCTTTTCCGGAATTGCATTCCGCATATATTACGTTTTTCTTTACTTATCATGTAATATATCAAACAAAAGCATACTGTCAAGTCCGGGTGCGTCTCATCATGCAAATCTCATTTGCTTTCAGACGATTCCAGCTTTGAAAACGCAATGCGCAAAGCCGCCGGGCCGGAGCCGGACAACGGCTCCGGCGGAAAAATCCCGGAACGGTGCTCCCAAATGCTTACCTTTTCACCGTTTCCCGGACGGCGGCGCAGCCGTCACTCGAAACGCAGCACGAGAAAACGGGCCGGCGGCAGCTTGACCCGGATGCGGCCGTCCCGGACCGGATACGGCACATTGGTCACAGCATCACGAACTTCGCTGAATTCGAATTCCGGCGCAACGGTCAGTTCCAGAGCGGGCAGCTTCGCCGTTTCGGCGTCGTGGGTGGATTCCCGGAAGAAGGAGCCGACCAGCTCGCGCCGTTTGTCGAAGAGCACCAGATAGCGCGTATCGCCTTTCTCGAACAGGGCGTTACAGACCGGAACGTCGATGGCGACCGGAGACTTCAGCCCGAGGCGGCGGAACAGTTTCCGCAGCGAATCGCAGCTCTGCTCCTTCACGCCGGGGAGCAGAATCACCTTGCCGGAACCGACGGCATACTCGCCCGGCTCGGCGGGCAGTTTCAGGCTTTCGAGAAATCCCGCGGAGCCATCCCGGGTGTATTTCCCGCTTTCCGGAAAACCGACGAATACGCCGCCGCGCCGCAGAAAGGCGGCCAGCTCCCGTTTGAGCTGCGGGGAAAACACGCGGTTCGTGCCGGTATCGAGCAGCACCCTGATTTTGTCAAGGCGCGGAAGTTCCGAAGAGACTCCGACAAAGGGACAGGTCATCTGTTCCAGGGTGAATTCAAGCGAAGGAAGTTTTTCGATGCTGAAGAAATTGGCGGGGCGGCTGCTGTACAGCGTCGAATCCGGCAGCAGCAGGCCGAGTTGCGGCTGCGGATAACGGGCGCCGGCCATCTCCCGCCTGACGAGCGCAACTTCCCGGAATTCGGGAAAGCTCGCGCGGGCCCAGCGGATTCCGTCGAACGAATAGGTCAGCGCGGCGTAGTTGCCCAGAAGAAAATCGGCCAGCGCCATGCGGGTCGCGGCCGGCGAAGCCTTCGGCCAGCCGTTCTCCCCGGTGATCGGAATGCCGAAACCGAGCGCATAGGAGCGGTAGAACCCCTCGGTGTTGATGCTGGTTTCGAGGCATTCGATATGGGTGGCGACATCCGGAAACTCCGCCGCGACGGCCATCGACAGCGCCGGGTCCATGAACGCGGAACGAATGGTCAGCGGCAGTTCGGGGATGACGTCGCGGATCGTCCGGATCGTCCGCCGCAGAAAATTCTGATAGGAATAGACGTGAAAATCGACATAGTCGCTCCAGAGCGGGCCGATGTTATACGGCAGCTGCGCATCCTCCTCGGGAAACGGGACCTCGTCAAAGCTCTTCAGAGAAAGTCCGTAGCGCCGGTTCAGCTCCGGCAGCGACAGTTTTTTGACGGTACGCAGGTAATCCGTCCAGAGCCGATGATTCTCCGGCGTGCGGTAAACCGCGAAGTCGGCGGAGTGCGTATGAGGCGTGCACCACATCGCGACCAGCACAGGGTTCTCTTTGTAACGGAGGGCGATCCGGCGCATGGCGTCGAGGTATTTCCGTTCGAATTCAGGCTGATACACCGCATCGTCCGGCACCCAGCGGAACGCCTTCCAGTTGAAGTTGCTCGGATAGGGGTCGAGCATCAGCTTCTTCCCCTTGCGGCCGACTCCGGCGACGATTTCGTCGAGCCGCTCCCAGTCGACGATCTCGCCGTCCCGCGGTTCGACCAGCCACGGGATGCAGTAGCAGACCACCTGCATTTCGGCCAGATCGAGATCCTCGTCGAAAACCGGGTCGCCGAGGTAGCGGAAATTCGCAAAACAGAGCGCCCCCATGACCGCGCCGGGGTAACGGAAGAAGTTGCGGCGGTTGAGACCGGCCGATCTCGGCCCCTCCTCCGCATACGGTCCGGCCGGGCGGTCGAGGCATTCGAGCAGCGCCTTCATGACCGGGGCGAAATCGGCGCTCTCCGGCTTCAGCGGCAATGCGGCATAGAGAACGCGGCTGCCGGCGAACTCTCCGCCGCGATGGATCGAGAGCTGAAGCGGCGTCCCCCGGAAACGGTCGGGCTGCTGAACCCAGTTGCGGCCGTCGTAGACCGCCTCGGCCAGATTGACCGTTTCGACCTGCGGCAGCAGCGTCTGCTTCTCGATGGAGTTGTCGAGCGGCAGCAGTGCGAGGCTGCCGGGAGCGAAGCCGTCGAGCGCCCGCAACCCCGGATACTGTTCCCCCGCCGGCGTCAGGGCCAGCGGCGAACACTGCCGGGAGCGCGGCGCCCGGACGGTGCCGAGAATCCGTTCGCAGAAGCGGCGTCCGGCGGGTGAACCGAGCTCCCAGTCGATTTCGCCCCAGATCAGCAGCCTGCCGCCGGAACGCAGATAGTCGAGAACGGCCTCAAGATCCCGGTCCGCCAGTGCGGCGCCGGGAACGATCAGACAGCCGGCGGCATCGAATGCCGGGCGTTCCCCGCCGCCGGAAATCAGCCGGACCCGGAGCCCGGCCTTCCGCAGGGCCTCCGCCGCACACGCGACGGGACCGGAGGCGGCGGAACCGCCCCACGGGTCGAAGAACGCGACTCCGCCTCCATGTTCCCGGCCGGTCTTCTCTTCGCGGTACAGCAGCACGGAACCGAGATTGGCGGAATAACCGTGAATATAAACTCCGTAAGTGAGGGAGACGCTGTTCAAATTCCGGTACCGGTTGTCTTCGGCCGCCAGCGTCCGATCGATGCCGGAAAATCCGAGGTTCCACCTTCCGTTCTCCGTTCTCGACACCGTAAACTCGCGCGGAACCGTGAAGCCCGTGCCGGCGGCCCACAATCCGCCGCACCGCCCCAGTTCAGTCCTCTGCCCCGGAGCATCCTGCCGGAAAAACGTCAGTTCACCGGAACGCAGAGCGACGACGTACCCCTGCTTCAACGAATTGAGCAGCAGAATCTCCGTCGGGTGGCCGCCTTGCGGGGCGTTGTGGCTCCAGTGGAAATTACCGAGCTTCAGCGTGAAACCGGCGAACGGCGCCGGGCTCGCAAGCCGGATGCCGGCCTTTTCGCCTTTCGAACCGGGTCCGCCGAGAATCAGCCCGGACTCCCCCGGCATGATGACCGTCCGCTCCTCGCAGATGTTTTCCAGCGCCTCCAGCGTCCGGAAGGATTCGTCGATCAGAGCCGCCGCAGGCAATCCGCCGCAGGCGAGCAGCAGCAGAAAGACGGAAACCGCATAACGCTTTCTCATAAGGATCTCCCCCCCTCAACGGTCGCCGAGATACCGGGTATCACGACGGGACACCCAGCGGACATCGCCCCGGAGCACCCATTGATGCTGCCCCTCCGGGCGTCCGCTGCCGTCGGTCATGTGGCAGGCGTAACGGCCACGCCACTCGCCGCTGCCCCAGGTGGAGCGGGCCATGCAGAAAAGAATGGGTTCCTCCAACTGAGGACTCGTGATGCGCCGGCCGTCGAGGCGGGAACCGTAGGTGACATAAGTCGGATAATGTTTATCAGCATTGAAAGGGAAATTCTGCAATGGACAGAACGAGAGCCTTTTCGCCTCAATATAAGGATCGAAATTCCAATACCAGCGTCTTTTGGTGACGCCGTCTCGAGTTTCCTCGACACCACCAAAGATGTCGCTGGTCTGGCCGGCCCCCTTCGGCCAGGCGGGATTCATGGTCATCAAACAATCGTGATTGTCATTGGCGTAGAAAAGCACCGCCGTGCCGAGCTGCCGGAGCTGGTTCAGATCGGTGGTCATCCTGGCACGGGTCCGCGCTTTGTTCAGGGCCGGCAGCAGCATTGCCGCCAGAATTGCGATGATGTGTATTAGAACAAATGAATCTTGAGTCATAACGTATTTATTATGAATGATTTATTTTAACTTTATCCATCGTTATAATGATTCGTTATTTTAGGCCGTTTTACACAGAAAAAACTCTTGATCCATAGTGAAATGCCGCATGTAAAGCAAGTGAACGCAAGTTATGATTTGAAGCCGAATTTGTGGTTTCGGCATGAAGGGAAAAACGACGTAGTTTTTCCCTTCGGACGAGGAAGTTTAGTTGAGTTTTCCCGTCATTGGGAGTAATGATGACGGGAAAACTCAACACCAACCAATACGGAGGTAGCAATGAAGCAGAAACGACGCGCACGAGGAACGGGACGGGTATATAAAGAAAATGGAGTCTACTTACTCCAGTATACGACGAAGGATCACAAACGCAAGGCAATGATCCTGCGGGATGAAAGCGGTGCGAAAATCACGGAGGAACGGCGTGCGGAAGCCGCCGCCCGTGATTTCTTGGAACGGCAGAAACAACTTCGGGATATCGAAACCCGAGAAGAGTATCTGGAAGAAAAAGCTAAGCTGAAAAAGCTGAAAGCCCGTTTGACGATCACTCTGGATGATGCGTTCGAGCTGGCCCAGCAGAAACCGCACAGTCGCTCCGCTTCGGAACAGGTCTTACGAGTATCTCAACGCTATTGGATCGACTTTGTATCTTTTTTGAAAGACAACTATCAGTTGAAAACACTGGACGAAGTGGAACGCGCACACGCGGAGGCGTATATTTCCCATATCCGGAAGAACGGGCGCTGGAATCGGACAATCAGTTATAACAAGAAACGCTGTCCGCAACGGAAGAAGTTCAAAGATTATGAGTTCGGCGGAAACTTGAGCGCCACCACTTTGAACCGTTACCAGATGACTTGCAAAGCGGTTTTTACATTTCTGCTTCCGGATCTGGGATATTCGTTGGAAGAAAATCCATTCTACTTCATCAAACCACTGAAACTGGCCCCGGCGGAACGAGAAATTTTCTCAGAAGAGGAACTGGAACTGATTTTCAAAAATCCCTCGCCGCTGATGCGGGGCCTGTTCACGATCGGTATCACCTGCGGTCTGAGGCTTGGAGATGTCGCCACACTCCGCTGGCAGGAAATCGAAGGGTATTCCCCCAACCTGTGTGAGCCGGATTTCTATCATCATGAGATCAATCGGATCACTCGCAAAACCAAAACAGAAGTTCATATTCCGATTGAACGGGAACTTGCCGACTATCTGCGGGAACAATATGAAGTTTCCGGTCAGGGAGAATATATCCTGCCGGAAGCCGCGAAGATGTATCTGGAACACCAAAATGTATTGAATTGCAGGATTCTCAGTTATCTCCATTCTTTAGGCATCCAGACACAACGTTCAATTCCGGGACGAACCCGGAAACAGAGCGTGAAGGATTTTCATTCACTTCGGCATTGCTTCTGTTATTATGCCGGGATGCGTGGGGTTCCACTTCCAGTGGTACAGAGTATCGTCGGACACCTGACCGCCAGCATGACGCGACATTACCAGAGTCATGCGGACAAAAAGGCCAGAATGCAGGGGCTTGCCTTAATGAGAGGATTGACGACCGGAGGAAACGACTCTTTTGGAACTTCAAACGGAATTGGAACCGGGAATATCCTGCGTCAACGGCTGCTGGAATATATTCATACGGCTTCAGACATGGAAATCCTGAAACTGAATGTGCTGATCGCTCAGATCGCGGACTCAGCCAAGACTCCACAGCTGCAGGAGCCAAAATTGCTTGAAACCGTTGTGAATGAGTAGGAGAAAATCAAAGTATCATAATATGGAAATTGCCAATAGGCAGTCTATGAGAGACTTGATATTATGACGCGATGCGTTATATTGTATTCAGGAATTAGAACATATGATAAATGGATTCAAAGACAAAGAAACAGAGAAAATATACGACGGCAAACGTTCAGCGAAGTTGCCCGGAGATATTCAAGAAGCGGCGCGTCGAAAACTGAAAATGCTGCATAATGCTGTCGATGTGCTTGATTTAAGGAGTCCTCCGGGAAACCGTCTGGAAGCATTGGAGGGACGACCGGGATTTTTCAGCATACGAATCAATGTCCAATGGCGTATTACGTTCAGATGGAATGATGGTGCTGAAGAAGTAAAGATAGAAGATTATCATTAATGGAGAAAAATATAATGGCAAACGAAGAAAAATACTTGAAGCCGGTACATCCCGGCGAAGTCTTGAATATGGAATATCTGCAACCACTGAAGTTGTCGCAAAACAAGCTGGCGCGCGATATTGGCGTACCGCCTCGTCGGATCAATCAGATTGTGCACGGCAAACGGGCGATTACAGCAGATACAGCCATGAGACTAAGTCGCTATTTCGGTACGTCAGCGCAATTCTGGCTGGGGCTCCAAGCGGACTATGAACTTGATTTACTTGTTTACTCCGAACGTACCGGAGGCAAAAGCAAGTTCGATTTTATCAAGGCTTTTCGTCCCGCTGCGGCTCTAGTATAGACAAAAGTTGACTCGAAAAATATTTTTAGGTATGCGGAAGCCGGCGACAAACTTGGAGCAGGTGCCGTTTTTGACTTGGATGAATGTAGAATAATCTGGCATCTAATGCCTGAGCTTCAACGCTTGACAAAAAAGAGTATACAGTTATATTTCCGGTAACCACCTGAAGAAAGGAGGTCGGCAGATGATTTGGCTGAAACTCGTTTGGAAGCTGTTCAAGCTTGGTTTGAAGTCGAAACGGAGTGGCAAGGCAGTTCAGTGGGTCACCCTCTACCAGCTGGCACTGGACGGACTGTCGGAAACGTTGCAGAAAGCCGCACCTCCGGGCACTACCGTCCTGACTGCCATAGACGGTTTGCAGGAATATATGCCCGCTGCTCAGAAGCTCATAGACCATCCTCCCGATGGAAAATTCGATGCGGAAAATCCGAACCGGGCAGTATATCTGATGGCAGAATCCCTCGAAACCGGAATTACCCGAAACTTTCTGATTTCCGCCCGTACCCTGCAGCAGTTTGATGAACTTTCCAAAGATCCCGCTTTCACGGGAGAACAGAAAGAAAAGCTGGCGCAGATGTGCGTCAACTCCTATCTGGTGGGGTTATTGGCTCCCGTCATGCAGCTCGATATTTTTGAACGCGAACTAGACGATTTGCTGCTGGAAACCCGCTGCAAAACCCGTGAGGAGATCAGCCAGAAACTGCAGGACTCCAACCTCGACCAGAAGCTTTTGGAGCAGGCGGTGGATATCCTCAAGCAACTCCAAGCCAAGGACATTGAAAAATCATGCGGTGATGTGGCCGCCTTGGATCGTCACATTCACCGGTTGCACCGCGCATACAATGACATCGACAACTGGGCGACGGTTCCCGACTGTGTGGATGCGATTGCGGACATGCTGCGAGAAGATGAGTTGCAGGAAAACGGAAATTCGAAAAAGTTCCTGCCGGAGAGTTTGCGGGTCAATATCCAGCGGCGCCTGCGGGAAGCACAGGCGGAATCCCGGCGTGCCGCCAACGCGGACTTCTACCGGACGATCGACATTGCCACAGAAGCCGCTGCCGAATATGACCGGTACACGGCAGGGCAATACCTGAAGGAATTTAACTGTATCGCCTCGCCCCATGACAACCTTCGCCGTGTCCGAAAGAAGCGGGAAGTTTAGAGCTGGTTCAGAATCTATCACAAAAAATCAGGAAATTTTTTGGGCTCATTTCACTCATGATCATGTGATATGAGCTCATTTTTTCAGAAAAGTTCAGAAACGTACTCCTATATTTTGGCCGATCCCCGGATCCAGTCGTAAAAAACGGAACCAAGAAAGGAAAAGCCAAAATGAAAGCACTCATTCCGATCCCCCAAGCGGCCATGATGGCCGCAGCCACTCTGTTGCAGCAGTATATTCCCGACCTGACACCGCAACGCCTGGAAACCTTGCTCACGGAAAACCGCAACGAAGGAAATATCCCCGAACTCAGCCGGAAGCTCACCCGCAGCGAATGCGCGCAAATTCTTGGCGTATCGATCAACTCCGTGAACCGTTACATCAAGAACGGCCGCTTGAAAGCGGTCCATATCAGCCCGCGCCTGCTCCGAATCGATCCGGAGAGCGTCAAAGACCTGCTGACGAACGGCATCCCGGAGGATGAGGTCATCATTCCGAAGTGTTGCAGGAAGGCAGGTGACCAATGAAAAACGGAGCTTTCATTCCCCCGGAAATTCTGGAACGGGAGGACCTGCCGCCGCACATCAAACTGGTCTACGGACGGGTATCGGTCCTGATCGGTAAAGGCGAGTCAGCGGTCCTGACCACGGATGAGCTTGCCCGTCAGTGCGGGCTTTCGCGGCGCCAGGCGGCGAAAGCACTGCCGTATCTGGCGGAGCTGAAGCTAGTTCAGCCGCACGAATCGCTGGCTGGACATGGATTGCTCCGGGTTTTCCGGAAAGTTCAGCCCGGACCGCCGCAGGAAAAATCTCCGGCGAAGAAACAGTAACCCTGCCGCATTAAGACGGTGTTCCGAACCGACAGATCGGAACGCCGGTTTTTCTATGGACCTGCAGATTTCAACCGAAAAATTGAAATTTTCTCCGGAAACGCTCCGCGAGCTTGCCGCATGTCGCAAGAACTCGGAGGCGGCAGTTTACACCTGCCTGCAGAAGCTCATCGACGATGCCGAGAAGTTTCGCAAATTTCACCGGAAACGACACGAGAAAGCATTACAGCGGAGCATACAATGGGGAGCGGAGTACAATGCTTACCTGCAAAAGCATCTTGCGACAGGTCTCAAACTGAAAACCGCTCGAACTGCCGCCCGAAGGGATTTCATAGCCGCCCATCCACGTCCGAAAAACGCGGACGACCTTATCCGTGCGAATGAATTTCCCGGTCTCTCCCGGCCCGCAATCAGGCAATATCACAAGGCGTATTTAGAATCACTACTTGCTGGTCGCAGAAAACCATGAGTTCTGAGAATATCAGTCAGCTTGTCGGTGACGAAAGCTGTAGTGTACAGTGTCACCACGATCACCTCTCAATGCAGCCATCAAAGCTTCATATCCCATTGCTGCTCAAGATGCGTTTTCCTCAACACGTCCATGAAGTAGTAGATGCCACCGTACTCTCTATGGCGGTTAACTCTTCGCAGATAGCAATGGTATTTTCGAGCCGTTCGTCGGTATGTTTCAACACCTGCGATACGAGCGGCTAATTGCTCTTTCCAGCAGCGGTTCGGTGAGAGCAATTGCTTTGGAGGCATGCTGTGATGTCCGGCACCGCCGTCGTTCAACGATACGAATTTTACAGTATGACTGGTTCGGATCAGCCGTATCGCGCAGCCGCAAACATCAGATCCGGATCATCTGGATGCGCGCCAAAAAAACAGAAATTTTTTCGGAGTCATATTATAATATCCTTCTTTGTTCATTTTGCAGCTCATGAGTTCTTTGATTCGCGGATAAAACCATCATCTTGTTCATCCACGTTGGCGGTCCTCAGGTCGCGGAAGAGTTCCAAGGCGTTTTTCATACCTCCACAGAAGATCCAGACTGTACACACCGTACCAAGCACTATGCTGAACATGATGTAGCAATACCAGTAAACTCTCCACCAAGATCCCGGAATCTCCCTGAAAAAGCTCAATACGCAGCCTACGACAAAGATGAAATACCAGAGCATTGTCCAGCAGAAGGTGCCATAGAAGATGAACTTCTCAAATTTCGTGAAACCTTTGCCGATCCCGATCAGATGCGCAAGGGAGAATTTCTTATTTTCGCTAGGCTGATCGGCTTCGGTCTGCTCAGTCTCAAGTGCATATTTTCCCCGGTGCAGGAGCTGGTCCATGTTGAACGGCCTCCTTTTGCCCAGAAGAGAAACCAACACATAACCGGCGATGGCTAGAAGCATGGTCAAAAAATAAATCCACTGACTGTTGACAGGAAATTTTTCCCCGCCGAAGAAATGAGGCCAAGATTGCTGAAGCACGATTCCACCGAGTCCGAACATAGTACCGATCAACATCGCCGTCCATGCTCCGGCGGTACTGCCGTACTTCCAATAAAGTCCACCTAAGATCACCGCGCCCGCGCCACCGAGATAAATCGCTCCGGTAATGGCAAAGTACATCAGGATGTAATCCTTGAGTGGAAACAACATGCTGAAGGAGAAACCGAAAATGGCGACGCCGACGCTACTGAGCCGCAGAAGAAGAAGATGTGTTTTCGGCTCAAAAGGCCGTCTTCGCAGAGGCGTGATGACATCCTGAACCAAAATCGTGCCCCACGAATGTATATAGGTGTCGTCATTGCTGATCGCACAACAGATCACCAATGCAGCAAAGAGTCCGAATAATCCTGTCGGCAGTATGTGCGACAGGAACAAGGGAACCGTCATCTGAAAGCGGATTTGGGGATCGGTAATATGATTGATGCTCTCCTGAATCGGCGCAGCAAGCGCGGCGAATTTATCTAGGTGAAAGACGCTGTAGGCGATCAGGGGAACGATGAGCAGACACATGTTACTGGCCAATCCCCGCCACTGTCCGATCACGTTGGCCATGACCGCTTCGTGCGGTGTTCGCGCTGCGGCACCATACCCGGAGCCCCCCTGCCAGGATTTGATCCCGTAGACATTGCCGAAAATGCCGATCAGAAAGAACCAGATGCTGAATTCTCCGGTCGCGCTTCCGGCAAATGGATTGATGAGCGACATTCCGGAAGCGGGTGTGACTTCCAGTCCAGCAAAAATGTCTCCCCAGCTGAACCGCCCGAGGAGAAAAAGCGTTACCACTACGAAAATGAGCATCAGCGCCGCGCCCTGCAGAAAATCGGTCACCATAATGCTGATCATTCCACCGGAACAGACAACGAAAACTGCAATGGAGAGATAGGCCAACATCACCGCCGGAAAGGTCTGGATCGCGAGGCCACCTAGAATGAACTCCGTCGGCAGTCCGAGAAAATAGATGATAACTCTTGCTGTGATCGCCGGGAAAATCCCATAGTTGAGAATGCCGGAGAACCAGCAAAGTGTCCCAGCAAACAACCGGAAGTTCCGGCTATAACGCGCCTCCAGAAACTGTGCTAGCGTCAACGCCCGGGTTTGCCGGAAACGGTAAATTGCGAACCCGGTAAGACTTATCACCAGACTGACCGGAGCACTCATCTTCGCCCACCACTGCGGCGGCAATCCGGTGGAATAGGTCATCTCCCATACCGCTACCAATGTAATCGCTCCCGCGAAACTAGACGAGACCGTAAGTAAATATCGCCCTGCTAGCCGGTTGGCGGCAAGAAAATCGGCAGTCGAACGCATATAGCGCTTGGCATACCAAGTAATTCCGATGATGATGCCGAGGAAGAGAATAATAATTCCCCAATCGAGCGGGGCAGCCCTCATGCTTTGCCTCCTTTCATTAGTGTCCACAGAAGCGCTAGTGCAATCACCGCATTGGTCCAACCGGAATAGATGCTGTTTGCACCGCCTTCATAGCGGTCTCCCCCACCCCACGTTCCAGTGAAGAAATCGTACATTCCACGCCAGCAGCCGCGGAATGCCGGATCATCCGAATCATCCTGAATGGCGAGAATGGTATCGAGCAGCTTTGTAAACATCCCATTCCCCGGGTGAAAGACAAGCGCTGTGAAAAACCAATTGTCTGTGTAGATGAGGTCAGCGATGCCCTTGCCACCGGGCGCTTCGCAGTGCTCGCTCGGCAACGTACCCCGGTACGGATCGGCCATGGTGCAAAGCCGGACAAGCAACCGCTTCGCTTCTTCGCGGAAGAATCGTCTGCCGTCGATTTGCGCTGCGATCGAAACAGCCAGGAGTGCATAGGCGTGTTCGCTCGCACTCTGCTTCTCAAGGGAAGGAGCAACCTGACGGAAATACTCTTCCGCGGCATCACCCCTGCCGGAGAGAATCAGTGCCACTGCGGCGGGCGCGCCCCAGTGGGGCTGGCGCGGTTCTCCGAAGAAGCACCGCTCCGGATCCGGCCAGCGGCCGTGTTCGAGTGGTGCTGAACTTGTCATGCAGCGCGCAAGTCCGGCCTGAAGCTTCTCCGCACTTTTTCGGCCGAGTTCAATCAACTTGTAACGGCGGTCGAGTTTGGGAAAACGCATTCCAATTACGGTCTGGATCGCACTGTTCCAGCCATTGTCGTCAAACCAGAATTCGCGACCGTTGACCGCGCTGTGCCAATTCCAGAGGCCGTTGCAGAGAAGGCCACTGCGGTTAAAGAGATAACGGAGGATGTTTTCGCCGGTTCCGGTGTACGATCGGTCACTGAAATACTCCCCAGCGAGCAGAAAGAGAAGCGCCGTCTCGAAATTGCAGTCGGGACGCCGATGCTCAAGAACAGCGTATCCGCCATGTTCGGTCATAACGGGGAAAGACTCGCGGATTTTATCTGCGGCTTCGTTTCCTTCGAACCGAACGATCCGTTCCGCCACGCCCCAAGAGCCGTCGGCGGGATCCATAATACCGGAAGCAGTGAACCAGGCAAGATTCTTCCTGATGGCGTTTTCGATTATTTCTCGCGACACCATGCGGCCACCTCCTCTACATCCAAAGTACCGACGGCGAGACAGCGGTCGCAACAGCCGTAATAAATAAAATAGCGGTCACCGAAACGAACTGCCCCGTTGGTATAGACCACATTGGAGACGAATCCGTGCCGCTCGAAATCGAGCTCCGGCGTCAGGATCGGCTCTTCCTGAAATTTGATGATTTTGCGCGGATCGTCGCGGTCAAGCAACATCACGCCGAGGGAATACTTTCCGCTGTTGTCCTTGCCGTGCCAGAAGAGGAGCCACCCATATGGCGTCTCCAGCGGCGGTGCGCCGATTCCGAGTTTATTTTCGTACCAGGAACCATCTTTTGTTTCCAAGATGCAGCTCATATCCTCCCAATGGACGAGGTCGGAGCTGAAGGAGCCCCACATGTTCGGCATCGGTCGATGGAAGAGAAAATAGCGTCCTCCGATCTTCCCAGGCAGAAAGCCGCTGGTGCGCTGTTCGAACTGCTTCATCAAAAGTCCGTGACGGGTAAAGGTTTTGAAATCCTTCGTCGTCGCATAGGCGAGCCGGTCTCCGGTGTAGCCGAAGCGGGACATGGTAACATAGACGATATAGTAGGTATCACCGATTTTGCTGATGCGAGGGTCTTCACAGCCGAACTCACACCAGGGATCGGTCGTATTCCGGTCGAAGATTGGAATATCCAACCGTTCGGCAATATCGAATCCGTTTTCGGAAACAGCAAGCCCGAGTCGGGTCACAGGACATTTGATCTCCGGAGTGCGCATATCCTCACCCTCGGCCCGGTAAAGGAGATAGACTTTTCCGTCATAAACCGCCGCCGCAGCGTTGGAAACATTGAGATTTTCCCAACGATTTCCGTTGGGGAGGAGGATGGGATTCTTTTCGTAACGTTTGAGTTTCAGGATCATAATTCACTATCTGTTAAAGAGTTGATTGAGATATGCAGGATAATTTTCGCCATCCATCCTTCCGGGATTGGCACCGCCGATACCGAGGGTAATGCTATCTCCAAAGCAGACCAGTCGAACCGGACGAAGCTGGTGGCACTGGAAGGTATCGAACAACTGCTGCGCGATCGCCCGGTAACCGGCGGCTACCGGGTGAACACCATCTTCTGTCCTGCCATTGGCGGGATTCCGGAGGTAGCTTGCGACATTTTCGCCGATTTGGCCGTTCGTTTCGAAATTTTGGGCCACATCCACCAGGATTACTCCTTTGCTCTCGGCCAGTCTGCGAACCGCCTGGTTATAGAGGTCCACCTTTTCCTGAGGCGTCTGATTGCCGAAAAACGACTGTGGATGCCGTTTCAGGACATACGGAGTGTAACAGGGCGGAATCGTCATCAGGATCACCTTGGCGTTCGCGGACTGAATCCGGTCCACCAGTTTTCCGAGATTATCAATCGCCTTTTTCAGAGAGAGTGCATTACCGGAATTCAGCATGTCATTAGTTCCGGCCAGCAAAATCACCGTATCCGGCTTCCGACTCAAGACGTCACGCTCCAGCCGGGTAAGCAGATCCGCGGTGTTGTTGCCGCTAATTCCGGCATTGATGATCGTAATCGGCGGAAGCTTCCGCCAACAGACCGTCCCGAAAGCCTCCGGCGTGGCATAGCGTTCGACTTTCAGTCTTGCCCAAGCGGCGCTGGTCCAGCGGGACGCGGGTTCATCGTAGCGGCGCGGACGGTTACGGCAGGCGTTCATCCTCATCTTATCGCCAGGCGGCAGCTGTGAAAGAGGAATCTCGAAAGAAATATGAAATTCCTTCTTCTCCGGAACCATTCGTGTGGAAACCTTCACATCTCTCAATTTTCCCGCGTCGAGATCGCCCGCCGCGTTCGCTGCAACCCGCATGAGCTTCTTCGAGGCAGGATCGTAAAAATAAAGCTCAACACTGTCAGCGGAGTGAACCCACTCGCCCGACTGCGGGATGATCGTATCGAAATCGGGTTCGGAACAGACAAAGTCGAATCGAGCCTTTTTCCCCTCCCGGCGGATAGCGAGTCTGGTCGCCGGAAGGGCCGGTTTCAGGTTCACCGGTTCACGGAAATCCGTGATTTCTCCTGGAACCGTCACTGGTTCGGGAAAGGGCGCGAGTTCATTTGCCGCCTCTGCCATCGCTGTCTCCCCGGTCAGAATTCCCGCGTCAGTCGCCGAGAAGGCTTCAAGTTTAAGTGTGAGCTTGCGACCCTGAAGGACATTGGCAACCAGGGCGCTGACGATGCACTCTCCGTTCCAATTCGTCGGAGCGTAGCGGGTGAGATCCAACAATACCTTTTCCTCGGCTTCCTTTTGGATCCAGTTGCCGAGCTTGACCTGTTGATCGGGGGCGCGGCCCGTGCCATATTCGGGCGTTTTCCAGGTATATTCTGTCATACCGAGGTCGAGGGCAACCCGCTTTACAAAAACGCCCCCAACTTTATAATCGATCAGAATTCCAGCAAAAGCTGGTGCCCAGCTCTTGCGCCTCTCAATACAGTAACGCGTCGCGATATCGCTCGCGGCGTCGAAGCGAAGATAGCGAACGTTCTTGAACTCAAAACCGGCGGCAGAATAATTCCACTGCGTTTCTGGACGCTCTTTCAGCTTCGCGGTCAACGTCAGCGTCTCAAGATCGGCGTTTTCCTCCTGTCCACCGCCCAATACGACCGCGGCGACGGCCGCATGCTCGACCGGTGTCCTTGTCGCGGCCGGGCGCACGATCAGCGGAATCCGGGGAAGCGGCACTTCCTTCGTCCCAGTAATTTCGACATCGGCGGCGGCGAGCGTTCCCACTGCGTTTTCCACCTTCCACGCATAGCGTCCGGCGCGGGCGAGTTCCGGAATGGTGAATTCAGTACTAGCGGTACTCATTACCAGCTGCGAATCCGAGTAGAGTGAAAAGGCCGCACCGAAAGGCATTCCGGGAATCCGCACAGTGTCGCCTGGAGATATGCGAGCAGGAAGCTGCAACGCGAACTCCCGCTTCTCTGCCGGTTTCAATCCGGCCTTGAAATTTCCTCCGATGCGGAGAATGGCGAACGCCCGCCCGTTCTCCCGGAACAGTCCCCTGAATTCGGCGTTTTCAAGGGCCCCGAGTTCCTTCCCCTCCGGCAGTGCGATTGCAATATCGAGTTTTTTTCTGGATGTGTTTTTTCCGGTCACCTGATCGGCGCCATAGGCGGTTTCGACCGCGATTCCGGGAAGTGTGGGCAGCCACATCTGGGTTGGCAATTCGTCCACCGCCAGGATCACCGCGCCGGAATCAGAAGCCGATACGACGGAAAGCAGGTTTTCCCGTAGCGGAATCGTATTTTCTTTTCCCATAAGATGATGGTTGACTGTCCGGGAGAGCCGCCAGCCATGCATCCGCCATGCCTCCATCTGCTGTTTTTCGGTGAAGATCTCCTTGAAGCCGACCGGGTTGATCAAGTCATTGCGCCAGAGAAACTCCTTCGCCGCAGGGAGCGGAAACGGCTTGCCGGGATTTCCCGACGGAATCAACGAATAAAGCGTTGATCCGCCACGCGCCAGTTCGAATCCAAGTACCTTCGAAGCCGGATTCTCCAGCATGGAGCCGGGAACAATCCGTACCGGAACAGTCCGGAACATCTCACGCATTGCACCCAGAAAAGGACTTTTGATCGTGATAAAATCGGGCTCCACTGCCGATAGCCCGGCGCATTCGATATGCGGTAACAATCCGAGCCCTAGGCAGATATTGGTGTAATAGGGATCGCTCCTACCCCAGTAACAGGGAATGACGCGGTGATCGGGATCAAGTTTTTCCTGAAGCTTGCCGCCCCAGATCCGCGCGCCGACCAGCGCCGGATTGTTGCGGAAGGCGTCCAGCGCCATCTCGGCAATCCCGCTGTCGGCGATGGGATTGGACTTAAAGTTGAAAGAAACGCCGCCCTTGCCGTATTTTTCGGCGAGACCGCGCATATAACAATAGAAGTTCTGCCACTGATACCCCTGGTCGACCGTACCATGCTTCCAGTCGATCAGCGGAGCTCCGCCATGGCCGCCGTCGAGGTAGACGTAGTCGATGCCATATTTCTTCACCATGGCGTCATACTGTTCCGTGAGTTTCGCCAGCCCGGCAGAATCGCTCAACCGGCGCTGAAAGGAGAGCTCCACACCGGGATAACTGTTGAATATCTGTCCACGGCGATTCCTGGAGATGGCCGCACTGGGAAACTCTCGGTAGAAGTCAGAATCGGGAGCGATCGTCCAAAGCCAGGTATAAAGCGCCACTTTGATACGCGGTGAGAGCGCCTTGAGCTCTTTAATTAGTTCGATATATTCCGTATCCTTCGTCCATGCCCCCCAGATGTTACGGAAACGCTCCTTTTCGCCGAAGTCGCCCCAGATGAAGGGTTGGTTCAGGACCACCATGATGTCGCCGCGTTCCGTCATTGCGAGGAGCTGGCGCACCTGCTTTACCGCGTTGCCGGTGAATTCGGGGCGCACCCAGATTTGAGCAAGAACATCTGCCATCCACGCGGGACGCTTGATTTCCCCATAGGCCTGAACAACATCCGGCAACGCACGATAGGAGGCGAGATATTCCATCTCATGCCCACTGAAGAAGAGAAGTTTCGACTCATAGGAGACCACTTCGGAACCGTGGAGCGGCAGCGTGGCCGCCGGAAGCCGGATCCCGTCGGGATAATAGATTAGTACATTGCTCGGCTCGTAGATGTAGGCGCAGTGGACCGGCCAGCTGAAACGGTCGTTGACCCGGTAACGGAGCAGTGCGACCGAGTCTCGGCCATCCGCCTCGAACGCCGCGACTGCATGTGAAACACCGGAACCGGACTGCCGCGTGGGTAACTTTACATCGGCCAACCGCACCCGGGGGCTGTACCAGGGATCGCTACCGGAAAGAATTAGCTTACTACGGCGCTCCACCGGGAATATCAGCCGCTCGGAGGGAGTGACGAACCGGAACTTCTTGCCCGAAGCGTGGAACCGGATCTCCTTCGAAAGCTCCGAAACGGCAAAACGGTAGTGTTTTTCAATCACCAACGCAGGATCAAAGGAGGCGGCGCAACGGAATATGATTTCGTTTTCCTCCTGCTTCACCTCCTTAACCCGGTCGTAAAAGCCGTCAGCATTGCTGTCGCGCTCCAGAACTTGGACGGAGTAAAGCGTACGCAGCGAATCGACCAAGATTCGTCCTGACTTGAGGTCGGCGATCCCGAAAAGTTCGCCGTTCTTCCGGGAGAACATGTAGCGTTTTCCCTCCGACTCGATTGTCAGCAAATCAGCCGTCGGAGGGCGAATAGCATCACTTTGCGGTTCGATCTGCTGAATCCGCCCGGATCGCTTAAAGCGATCGAATTCGGCGGAATCGGTAAGATTAACATCAGCAGTCGCCCGTGTTCCTGATTTTCCGGTCAGCGTGTAACGGAATAACTGAAGCTGGACACCGTCGGAAGCTGCGGGTACGCTCATCATCACCATGTCGATGCCTGGAAGTCCGACGTTAAAAGGCAGTACTTCACTTTTTGCTCCATTTACAAGAAGCGTAAACCGGCGGGCGGCATTGTCGCATTCGAGGGTGAGTTCCGCTTGACTCCCGGAAACCGGGAACAGTTTCCGGTATTCACTTTGGGCATAATACCCGATTTCACGATCATCTCCTTTACCGCGAAGAACAATCCGGGCGGCGGTCGCGGTGTTTTCCTTCTGAACGAGGATGTTGCATTCGAAGTCTTTGCCGACGGGCAGTTCAAAACCGGCAGTCAGGGAGAGTTTTTCCCCGTCAGCCATTCCGAGAGGACGCCCCAAATATCCTGGCGTGTTCTGTCCACCGATGACGATTCCGCCTTTGGAGACGGCAGCTTTGCTTGGCGTATCCGAGAATTCCAATTGAATACCGCGAAGCGTCATGGCGCTTTCGATGAAGGGCGGCGTCATGGTAATTCTGACCTCCTCGGCCTTTGCGCTGAGTTCCCGTCCGGCGACCCGGTACAGGGTCTTCACTTGTTCTGTGGGAGGATGCAGCAAATCCACCGGAGTCCAATCTTGCCCTGTCCTCACTTCAACCAGAGCGGATTCAAAATTGGCGGAAGGCGCGGCATTGGCCGTCAGGATCAGCTTTCGCAGATAGCTGGGTTTCTCGGGAGTGACCGTCAGAACCACCTTTTCCGTAAAAGCGGGGAACGTGAGATCCTGTGTGTTGCCCGGTTTCAGCAAGAGCTCTGGCGACCCGCCCTGCGGTAGCGGCGTCACCGTCAACGCAAATGTGGTAAGCGTCCCCAGAAAAGTCAAGAAAAAAAGCCTTTGCTTCATACGAGATCCATCCCTTTGCTGTAAATTTCTTTCATGACCTTCCTTTTTCAATCCCCGATTTCAAAGGAATACAAACTGTCAATGGTGGCATAAACGCCCTTGATATAATAGAGACGAAGTATTTCGGTCTTGGGTCCGCCCGGCTCTACGTGACCATCCATGTAAAGGATGTTGGCCTGCCGGGAATGGCGCGGGTGGATTTTGTAATTCGGGTCCTTGCCGGTCATATAGATGACGTGGCTCTGATTCCACTCATTGTCCGTGAAACCTTTGGCGATATATCCGGAAAAGGCTTTCGAAATGGAATCCGTCAGGAACAGCGATTTGCCGTAATCGGATCCTTTTTTTACATTCATCGGCGTCAAAGCGAAATCGTACACTCCAGCCATTCCGAAGGTGAGACTGCTCCACATCCAATAGTCGACATGGTCCTCGGCATACAACCCGGGCTTCACCTTGTTGGGCGAATAGGCAGGGCACATCAAAGCGCTATAGTTGCTGATATAACCATTATTGTGGAGAAGCCGCCCCCATGTGCTGTTGGGCGCAGTGGCACGCGGCCAGAATCCCTCGAAGTCGTCAGAGTAGGCCATCAGCGGTGTGAAACTTTGTTTGAGATTGTTGATGCAAGCCGTAGCGCGTGCTTTTTCTCGCGACTTATTCAACACGGGCAGCAGTATCCCCGCCAGAATCGCGATGATCGCAATCACGACAAGAAGCTCAATCAGAGTGAATGGAGTACACATCATACTGGGTATGTGAAGTTTCCGTGTGCAGATTACCATGATGTAAGTCCTTTTTGTGAAATGAATTTATTCGGTTTCTAGCGGCAAAATTGTTCTGTTTGCTCTTCTTGGCTTCGTTCATTTGTATTGTTGTGGGATTCGCGGGGAAAATACATTTTCCCAATACCTCCATTTCTTAACTCTGCGCCTGGCTTTCTTTTCCAGTGAGGGATGCCCTTGCTGCCCGCAACGGAGGGCTGGCCCTTTTTTTGCAGGGCAGTATGTTCAGTTTTACATATCCGGATTATGCGCAATCGCGGTTATATTGTGACATATTCATCAAGAGGTGCGACCTATGTAAGACGTAATAAGTGTTTCATCTCTTTTTTCCTTCTTTCAAGTCTTTGGGCAACGTGGAAACTATATGGTGAAGCGCTTCACTATTCGTGGCCAAAAAGTTCATTCGACTCTGCAACAGGACTCTCGGACGATCATACATGGTTCAAAAAAGAAATTTTCCACCTCCTCTCCGTCAATCATTTTGAGCAGCAATTCTGCAGTTTTCGCTCCGCGTTCGAAAGTGGGCTGACCTACCGAAGTCAGAGCGGGCAGGGAGATTTTACCAAGATCGAGTCCATCAATTCCAACCACGGAGAGATCGCGCGGGAGTTTCCAGCCAGCGGCATTGGCGGTGCGGATCAATGCGACCGCGGCGATATCGCTCTCCACCACGACGGCGGTGGGACGCTCCGGGAGATTACGGATCCAATCAAACAGGGTAACTCCCAGTTCGAAATCATAGGATGTCAATTTCCCAAAGGTCGGACAGGAATCCGTTCCAAGGACAGAGAGTAGTCCGGCCCGGCGTGGGGATATCTCCGGCCCGGCGTAGGCTATTTTCCGGTGTCCGAGGCCCACAAGATAGCGTGAGGCCATTTCACCAATGGCGAAAGCATTGATATCGACCGCCGGAATTCCCGGAAAGGGGCGGGTCATCGTAATTATCGGAATGTGTTTTTCCAAAAACGGTTGTCCCGTGGATGAAAAATCAACGAGCCAATCGCCTGAAAAAGCAGCCACCCCGTCCACACGTCTCTGCAGCAGATAGGAACATTTGGCTTTTAATTCTTTCTCATTGCTGTAGGACGCGAGCAACAGGCCATAATCGCGTTTACTCAGAACATATTCCAGTCCCTGAAGAATGTCTGGATAGAAGGAGCTGGCGAATTCTTGTTCCTCCAGCAGTACACCGACCATGAAGGTGCGCCCGCAACTCAAACCGCGCGCACCAATGTTAGGTAAATAGCCGAGCTTTTCAGCCGAAGCAAGAATCCGTTTTCGTGTTTCGTGGCCCACCTTGTTGACGCCGGAACCGGAGAGCACATAAGAAACCGTACTCATCCCAACGCCTGCATCATTGGCAATATCCCTCAATGTAATCGACATAATCCTAATTCCATATTCCATTCTTTTAGTGAAGCGCTTCACTTACTTTAAGTATATCACAAAAAAATGGTTTGTCAAGAGTCAAGTCATATTTTTCGAATCTTTGTTTGAGTTGTTTGAGTAAGAAAGTTGAAAATTGATTACAAGAATATCTTTCCCTCAGGTGAAGATCAAAAAATCACGTATTATTACCTTCGTGTAATCAGGATAGTCCTATTCGTTATCAGCTCTGGCGGTCGTAAGGCCGCCAGAGCCAGTTGTGTTTTAACATCACGGAGGTACTTTTGAAAACACTTTTTGTAACGGGAAGACGCAACACTGGTCCAGCAGTTCAGAGATTCTGAAGCTCGGATCCCGACAAAACAGACAGCAGGCATATTCCCGGCATACCATTCTCCGAATTTCGGTACAAATTCTTCAAAGGTCATATTCGCCGTATAGAACGGGAAATAAGACTCTTCACCGATCGCGCACTCTGGTTTCTCTCGAATCCATTCTTTCCTCTTTTCCCAGGCAATCCATTCCGGCTCGAAAACGCTGACCGCATTCACAGTACGCATGGGGAGACAACACCAGTAAAGTTCAATGACATCAGCATAAAGCCCTGCCATTTCCTTGATATGTTCGATTGTCAGTTTATACTGGCATTCCCAGTCGATGAACAGCAAACCGAACTTTCGTTTTCGTTTCCGGGCTTCTGCCGCACAGAGGTGAAACATCACCGTACTGTCTTTCCCTCCAGAAAAAGAGAGATAAATCCGCTCGAAATGATCGAAAATGAGAGAAATTCGTTTTTGCGCGGCCTGCAATACGGTACAACCCAACCAGGTCTTCTGCTTTTTTATCCCGATATGGGGAAACGGATGGATCGTCATTTCAAGCAGCTTTCAAATATTTTGCTCCTGTTCCCGTTCACACAGATACCGGTAGAGTTTCCCACAGACGATATCGAACTCGTTCTGCGCGACATCATCATCAGGATCAAGCAGAGGGCCTTCCGTTTCGTTCACATTCGCCATGAAAAGCTCATGAGGCGTCATCTGGGCTTCCGGACTTCTCGGATCAGCGACGGCATGCATCACCAATATTTCTCCCAGCCAATTGAGATTCCGACAGTACAATTCCTGCTTACTGTCCGATAAATTCTCCAAATGTTTATCCAACCAGAAATCGGTGAACAATTCCTGAAGAAAGTTTATTACTTCCTCTTCCCGCTCTGCATTTCCTCCGAATGACCAATCCGAAAAATCCAATGACACTATAGAACCTCCTTCCATTCCGGCTAAATTTTGCGATATTATATTATAATTTCTGTATTTTTGCAATCAGCCCATAAAAATTTCATGCTATTTATTCTACCGGCATAATCCTGCACGCGAGCAGTTCGCCGCAGATACAGTGTACGCGCTCCGCTTCCATGCTGCCGAACAACGCCTCCATCGACTCGTCGGAAGCGAGCTGTACCATTCCAATCTCACAGATAAATTGGAGTGACAGAAAATCCTTCGAGGCTTCAATATGTGTAACCATCGCCCAGGAGAGCAGATAGTTCCTGTTCTCCGTGGTGAGTTTAAAGCGCGGAAGCAGCGCTTCCCCCATGCTCATGGTAAACCATTTCTTCATATTTTTTGCTCCTTTCGATTGACTTTTTCCGTTAAACTTTTATTTTGTTATGCAGAGGGCGATCCATTCCCCCTATGGATCAATCCGAGTCCTCTTGCCCGTCCGTTTGACCTTTCCGCAATCGGATGGGTATCTCATGATCAGAGATCGATCCCGCCCCGGTCTCTCGGATGTTCGCGCTCCCATTGTTCACGTTGGCGGTCGATTTCCTGTTGCTTTTCCCTGATTACCTTCTGGAGTTTCCTGAACTCTCCGACGGTCATGCTGTCGAGATTTCTGCCTGCGGAACTTGGAAGGAGTCCGCTTTCGATGTTTCGCCGGACAGCGTTCTTCATCATCCAACTGGCCGGATCGTGGAAGGTGATCCGGTCGATGAGTTCCGAGGCTTCCCGCCAACTGATTCCCTCCGGAATCTTTTTAAGCCGCCCCTCCTCATGAAGTTCCCGAAGTGTGCGCGACTGCCAATCCGCCATCGGGTTGCGGCGGCGTTCTTCGGCCAGCTTCTGCTGTTGTTCCTGCTCCCGAAGTTGTTCAAGCAGTTTTTCAGCTTCTTCCCGGTCCGGCTCCGGGGGCCACTCTTTCAGAAGTCCAGCCGCTGCAAACGACTTCAACTCATCCATCTGCCGGTCCGTGGCCGGGCCGACCTCCAGCCGATGCTCATAGGCGGCGTATTCCGCTTTCGCTTTGATCTTGCGGTTCTGAAGTTCCAACCATTCCAAAGGCTCCAGTGACTTTTCATCCGCAACGTTACAGTCGTATTTCATATAAATGGCATTCCGGACCTTGGCCTTGTGAGCTTCACTCGGATTCCACTTTTTCATCCAGTCCGGCAGTTTCTCAAAAGCCGTCCGCTGGTCGTAGACGGCAATCCGCCTGAACAACTCTTCACGTTTCGATTCATAGTACAGCTTCCGGCCGGGATCGACCGGCTGTCCCTCATCGCCGGGATGGAGGCCGAGTTTCCTGCGTATCTCCTCGATTTTCAGGTTACGCTCATGAATATCCAGCACCTCTTCAATTTTCATCCAATCCGGAAGTTCTATAATTGAGGGCGGTTCTCTATGGGAATTGCGCCGCAGCTCAATCTCTTCCTGGAATATCGGTTCCAGCCTGGACGGCTTTATTCTGTTCTTAACGTATGCTTTCCACTTTTCATCGAAGTCCTGCCACTTCCATTTCCATTGCGCTTCCGCTTCATACCTCCTCTGACGCGCTGCTACTTCGACGAGCTGCTGAACCTCTTCCACCGCTCGCTCCCGCCAGTTGCACAATTCCGCCGGAATCGCCTCCGGTTTCAGCCCGGCGGCGCGGCGCTTTTGCTGCGCCGCCGCGAACGCCTCTTCCTCCGGCCACAGCCGGAATCCGGCTTCCACATGCTGCTTCTCATAAACAGCCCTGCGGGAGGCGAGCAGTTCCTCCCACTGCTTCTGCGCTTCGCGCCAGAACATCCGGAGCTCCTGCTGTTTCTGCTCATCCATATAGGCTTTCCAGTTGACCAGTGACTCCGGCATCGGCTGCGGAAACTCTCCACTCCGGCGCCGGAGCTCCTGTTCAGTATGATAACGGTATTCTTTGTCCCAGAGCCGGAACGGAACTTTGAAACCGAGTTCCGCATGGTACGCTTTGCGGGCGGTGCAGTGTGCGGCCCATTCGGCATCGGCTTTCTCCCATGCCGTTTTCAGGCGCTTCGCCTCCTCCAGCCGCACTGTCAGAGCGGCGCGCGACTTTTTGGCTTCGGTACGCGCCGTATCTTCCCACTTCTCCAGCCAGGCGGGAAGCGGTTGCGGCGCTTTCCCACGGCGCTGCCGGGTTGTCTGCCGCTTCCGAAACGCGGCCTCCCGGTCGGTCAGTTCGAATGCCTCACCGCCGCCATGAAGTTCATGATATTGCTTGCGCTTTTCCACATAACCGGACCATGCGCCTTCAAACACGTTCCATTGCGCTTCGAGCTCCCGTTTGCGGGCCAGCTCCAAATTCTGCTGCCGTTCCGCTTCGCGTTCCCGTTCCCAGTCAGCCTGCGGCGACTCCTGCGGAACGGCTTCCGGTGCCTTGAACATGCCGGTTATCCTGCCCACGATCTTGCCGAGCAGACCGACCGCATGCTCTTCCACTTCGAAACGGGTATGCTCGTTGTAAAGCCGCTCCCGGTGCTGCCGCATCCGGCGGATTGCCGCAGTATCATTCAACATCATCTTGACCTTTCGCATTGCAGCTTTAGCGCGAGCAGCCATATCTCTATAGCTGAAGTCCGGAAGCAGTTCCGCTTTCCGCTCCCGGGCCGGTTCCGAAAGCGGCAGCATTGCTCCCTCCGAAATCTCCCGGTCGCGGATCAGATCATGGATACTCGCCCGTTTGCCGGTACGGTACGCGAGGCCGCGCTTCAGGTGTTCCTTGTCCGGGCAGTGAAGCGACATCTCCCGACGGCCGCGGCTCAGCGCCACATAGAACGCTTTCCGGTCCAGCGACTCGGCCGCCACCACGACGTTTTCGGCGGTTCGTCCCTGCGACTTGTGGGAGGTCGTCACCCAGCCGTAATCGAACGCCGCATAGTTTTCCGGCATGTCGATCAGCTCACGCGGTCTGCCGTCCGAATAAAGTATTTCGACCTTGCCGGGATCGGCGCTCACCCGCGCAAGCGTCCCGTTGTAAATCTTGTTCGCTTTCAGGTTCACCCGGAACTGGATCAAATCGCCTTCGCACAGCTCGATCTTCCGCATCTCTCCGACATCGATGAAGTCCGAAGCTCCCTTCGCAAAAATCCGCTTGCCGTTAGCCAATACCAACTGCTTTCCCGCGACCGCTTCGATCTTCGCAACCTCACCGGCTTTGCCGACGCCTTTCATGTTGCGGATGAAGCCGATGGTCATGCCCGGCTGGAAGTTCGAAGCGTCCTTCAGCCATGCTTTCGGTTTGTTCCACGAACGGAACACTTCCGTTTCACGTCCTGCACCTCGAAGCACCTCCGCTTCCTTCAGTTTGGCGCGCACCGAAGCCGTCAGCTTATCGCACTCCTCGTGCGTCGGCGCAACCAGAATCGCACGGTTCAGATACCGCCCCTGTTCCGTGTACTCCATGTACTTCCCGGCGGCTTCCTCCAAGTATTTCTGCTTGCCCTCGTGGATGAAGTGCTGTTTGTCGAACCGTTCGAACGCCTGTTCATGCTGCCCCATCGCGCACTCGAAGATGCCGCGCCGGTATTCCGCATTCTGCTGGCGGTGGATGTCGGTCAACGAAAACTTCTGAATCTGCGAGTAATCCTCCAGCAGCCGGAAAAAATCGCCCGATTCGACGGCGGAGTGCTGCCGCGCGTCGCCCACGAACAGCACCCGGTAGTTGTTCCTCCGCGCCAGCTTCAGGATCTCCACGCCTTCGCGCAGCGAATTCAAACCCGATTCGTCGATGATCACGTATGCCCCCGCCGGAGGCTTCTGCATCGACAGCAGGAATCCCGCCACCGTCTGCGACTGTTCGAAGCCCTCCTGTTTCAGCACGTCCGTCGCCGAATTCGTCGGTGCGACGAGGCGGATATCCGTAACGCCTCCCGAACGCAGTCCCTTGCAGAACTCCTGCAAGGTCGAAGTTTTGCCCGCACCCGCCACGCCGCGGAACAGGTTGAACCGGTCTTTGGAGCTCAACAGGCCGTGAATCAGCATCGCCTGCGCCTCCCGCGACCGATCTCCCGGAAACGCCTGAAACTCCGGCGCAATCGCATCGAAGACATTCCGCTGCTGATCCACCAGCCCGATCGCCGACAGTTCGCGCTCAATCACAAATTGCGGAGCATAATACGGATTCGCCTCATTACCGCCCAGGTTCCGCAGTTCCGGAATCTCTTTGACGGTCTCTTTCAGCTCTTGCAACTTGATCCTGCCGAGGTTCCGGTTCAGCACTTCAGCCAGTATCTTGTCGAGCTTCAGAACGCTCTCCCGCTCGTACAGTTCATCGATCACATTCCGGATTTCTTCCAAGGTCCTTTCGCGATCCAGTATGCTTGTAACCGAACCGTGTTCTTTGGCGTGCTTTGCCGCCGCGTACAGCTGCGCTTCTTCCCGATGGCCCAACTGCCCCATTTGGAACTCCCGGACTTTCCCGCTTGTCGAAGTCAGCATCTTATCCGTGCGCGTCGAAGTCGAAAGATAATTGTTCTCGCTCAACGTCGGCTTCCGGCCATGCTCCGCGATGAACTCCGCCTCGGCTTTCTCGATCTGCCGCCGCCGCTTGGAGAAACGTTCCATCACGTCAGCCGGAACGCACGCCAGATCGTACCAGATGACATTGCCTTTCCGGTCCCGCGTTTCGACCGTTTCGTAACCCAGTTCACGGCACCTTGCCGCCATCTCGTTGTGATAGACCTTGCCCGCGTAACGGATCGCCCGGCACATCTCCAGCGTTTCGAGCGCCTTGTACCTGCCGTCACCCGCCCGCGTCACATTGCAGACCACGTTATGCGTATGCAGTTGAGGATCAAGCGCGCGGCTCGTATCGTGCATGAACTCCGCGTAAACCAGCTTCCCGGTCGTTTCATAATTGTTGGTCCGAACGTTCTCCCCGTCGCGCACCCGAACCGCCGCCAGCCGTTCCAGTTCCGCCATCGCAATCCGAACCGATTCCCGATGCGCCTCGATCAACCGTTCGTCGAACATCGACATCACCGAAACCGACTTCGGAGCCGCCACCTGAAAATCAAAGAACCGCGGACCGCCGGGCATATTTTTCTGCGTCAGCTTGCCCAGCGTTTTCGGATTCACATTCCGCTGAAACAGACTGAACTCCTCGCTCGTCACAACCTTATCCCGCAAACCGAACGTATCCGCAAGTTCTCCCCTCCAATATCCCTGAACCTTCTCATGCTCCGAATAATAATCGTTTGAACACAGATGATTCGCATAGAAACTCTTCCCCGAACCATTCGTCGCACGAATCTTCGTCATATTGAACATAGCTCTATGCCTCTTCATCCATTATTCCAATCAAAAACTACCTGAATATAGTCTATGAGAAGCACAGCTAAACTTCAAGCAAACAGCACTTTACGATGAGAAAAACTACGTCGTTTTTCTCATCGTGTATCCACTAGTCAGAAATAAAACGCAATACCCCGTTCGCTGAACGAAATTGCAAAAGGTGTAAAATTGCCTTACGCTCTAACAGGAAATAAAAGTTCGGCGGAAGCCTTGCTCAATTTTCGACGGGATTCCAGTTCGCAACTATACCTGTGAAGGAGGGGAGGAATTTCAGTGGGATTGCTGGCGCGGCTAAAGAGAATTCAAAATTTCCAATGCGTCATCTTTGTCTGTTTTACTGTTCAGAACTTCCGCATTGAGAATAATAAGCTGTAACAATTCCTTGACTACCGGAGCTTCCGCAGAAGTTGTTTTTCCGTCAAGAGGGACGGCAGTCCAGGCGATGGCAATGGATTTTCCATACTCTTTCGATTTTGCCCAGGACTGTGCCAACTTCAGAACGATCAGGCGCTTTTCCTGGGCGGACAATTTGGTCATCAACAATTCCTGACAACATTTCCGGGTTTCTTCATGAAGCTGCAAGCCGGAAAGAATTTCAGCCTGCAAAATTTTAACTTCTTTGTATTGCCAGACCTCTTCTTGGGCAAGCAGAATTTCACAGCGCTTCAACGCTTCCCGATACTTTTTCTCCTCATATTCAAGTTGTGCCAGTGTTAAAAACAATGCGCAGCGTTCCGGGTGATTATTGAATTCCGAAGCATATTTTACGCCGAATTCCAGCTTCAACTTTCTGTCGTCAAGTCGGGCAAACAGCGCCAGTAGTTCGGAATCGGTGAAATTGCTTCGCTGAAACAATGTCTTAAGCAATACCTTGCTTTGCGGTTCGGTTAATTTCTCGGCGCACTTGGCAATGAGAGTTACTGCCTGGCTTGATTCCAAATGCTTTTTCGCTGCCCAATCACCCAAGGATTGAAACTTTTTCGTTTCCGGCGGATGTTTTTGGTAAAAGTCGAACAGATGCATCGCATACTCCAGCCCCTCGGGATCATCCGAATAATCTCGTAACAGCATTTCGATATAATCAGCCGTTTTTACAGAATCGTTTTCCAACTCGCAGCGGATGAGCAGTTTCAACACGTTGGAACGGTCGGTGTCTTTGTTTGACAGTAACGGTTCCAAACGTTGAATTGCGCCGGAGTAATTTTTGCGGCGCATTTCCGCTTGCCCGGCCAGAATTGATCTTTCTGAATCCGGCGGCAGGATGTCGATCAACGCCAGACATTTCTCATAATTCTGCATCTGGTAAAAACAACGGGCGGCAGAGAATCTTGCTTGCTCCGCCACTCTGATGTTGGCAGTAGCAGAAGCCAGTTTCAGCAGACACTCTGCCGCCTCCTGCTGTTTATCCTGCTCAATCAGCAACTGGGCGCACTGCTGCCCGGCGACGACCGCATCAGGGCTATCCGGTGCCGCATCCAGGAATTGACGGAGCAGCGTTGCCGCTTCTGCCTTCTTTCCTCCTGACAGAAAATTTCGGGCGACATCAAGCAGAAATGCCGGTTCTTCTAAGGGTAATTCCTGAACGATACTCCATGCCTTGTCCAACTCGCCACAAGCGCTCAATGCAACAACATAACGGATTCGCATGGCAGGAACGACATTATTCTCCAAGGCCAATACCACATCATGAAAACGGCGGTGCTGCAACATTTCATCAATCATCGCGGTTTTCATCGCACTTTGCGGTTTGAGAGTGGATGGCAGTTTCAATTGATAACCCAGCAGACGCAAGGTTTCGTGACAATAGTGGAGCCGATCACTCAAAGCCTGAAAACGTGGATCAGTCGGCGAAAGGGTATTCACCACACGGAGAAAATATTTTGCTGCCCGTGAAAAATTGTTGAGCTTCTCGGACTCATCATGACTCCTTACGCCACTGCCGACATATTGATCACCTGCCAGAAGCAGAAGTTGAATGGCTCCGTCCGGCATATTTCTCCTCTGCATCTTTTTGGCGGGATAATAAAGACGTAACGTTTCCAGAATCAGTTTCAACGGTTCGGAATATTCACCGTTCAAGTTATAATTACGGGTATGCAGAAAGACGATTTTCAACGCAGTTTCAGAGTCGCCGTCATCCTTGACACGCTTCAACAACTCCCAGGCGGCATCGGAAAGTTCCTGGTATTCCGGAATGCCCCGTGCTTTCCAATCTTCAGCTCGACGGATCAGCAACGTTGAATGCCCGAGCAGATCGGCCGTCAACCAATTCGGGTGTCTTGCGGTTTCCCTGGCTTGCTTGACGGTTTTTGCGATTTTTTCAGGATCGGCTCCAAGCAGATACTCCTGCATGGCGAGGAGTTTGGTCCGCTGTTTCTCCGAAACTTTTCCATTCAGCAACTCATCAACGGCTTTGCCGCATTTAGCAAATTCTCCGGCAGCAAAAAGCTGTTCCACCGTCTGCAAATCGACGGCAGCCAGCGAGAATGTAAATAAAAGCAGGACGAGATATTTCATTTGCACCACACCGAGATATCGTTGATTTCATAAGAGATGGATTGCAGATTCTTCTCCAGCGTCCGACCGGGTCCGAGAATGCGCAAATATTGCCAGGACGGGATGATTCCATCCAAGGGAATAAACACTTGCTGCCAACGATCTATCGATAAACTGACCGAAAAACATTTTTTGTCGAGAGCAAAACGCATTTGCGTCCAGGGATAACGTTCGTCCTTTTTCACTCCTGATGCTCGCGGAAAAACCCAGAAGGAGAGATAAAGCGCCTCTTCCGGAGCCTGTCCCAGCGCCAGATAGACACTATCGAAACGACCGGGCACATCAGCGTTGACTCGATGAGTAATGACGATACTCTCCTTGTTTCCCGGGGTGAATTTTTCCTCTTTAGTCACCGGAATCCGGCTGAACGAAGCGTTCTGTCCGTAAGCCGCAGCGTATCCTCCGAGACGAAACGAATGCTTCTTCAGCGCCTTTTCACGAAGCGTGTTCTTAGGCGAAGTATAGTCGAACTGGATCTGCGGCCAGATATCTCGCCGTACCACAGGCGGCCGAGTCGGCTCTTTGGCTCCTTTCTTAATCAGGCGTATGACGGTTAACTCAGGAAACGGGCAGGAATAACGGAAGATATTGTTTTCAATATTGATTGATCTACTTTCAGATTGTACTTTTGCAGCCAGCCAGGTAAATGGAGAATTTTCCGGCAGGAAACCTTTTTCAATGATTATTTCGGTCGCACCGTTCCAAGGCACGATGGCGACGACCTCGCCTTCTTCCGGGAACAGAAAACGTTTGGTCACCACCACCGTCGCCACTCCGGGAGCGTTGTATGCAGCGGCGGCATTGCCGAAAAGTTGCGGTTTATCGTCATATTTCGGATAATATTGAGCCGCGAGCTTATGAGGAGTGCCGTCAAAGAGTTTTGCGACTTGCCGCAGAGCCGACAATGCCGGATACTCCGTCCCGAATACCGAGTCGTAAAATCTGCTGCTGCGGGAAATATTCCGCAATTTCACCCCGGAACCGCCGCCGGAAATCCAATCGACAATCTCTCGCCCGGTCTGCTGCAAATAATGTCGCTGATACTCATTGCCCATATGCTCGCTGCCGGAGGCGGTATAGCTGGCGATATATATTTTCTTCGGATCATAAGTTTCGACAGCAGTCATGAGTTGGTGGTTTTTACTTGTCCAGTCGAGGTTGCATATTACCGGCGCATCCGGTTCTTTTGCCGCGAACAATGGGCGGATGGAGGGCTGCAGCTCCGCCGCGTCTTCCGCCAGCAGGTAAAGACGACCGCCGACTTTGTTGATCGCGGTGATCCGGGCGGCGTCGAACGCCAATACCGCCTTGCCGTTGTTGCGCAGCTGCAGGATATTGCCGAACGGTTGCATCACGTCAGAGGGGATGACGATCTCCACCAGTTGTTTATTGCGGAGCAAAATGGAGTTGTACAGTCGTTTCCCGTTGATGACCGCTTCCAGCGACTGATGTTCATCGAATGCCTCTTTTACCGATCCCACCATACCGAGAGTCAAACGCAGATGTCCTTTGAAGCTGCGCGGAATCAGCTCATCCAAAAACAACGCCAAACGCTGATTAGGCTGCAACGTTTGCGGCCAATCTTCAGTTTTCCGGATGGCGACGGTCGAACGCATGCTGGCAAGCTTGGAGAATTCATCTTCGATCTGTGTCAAGGCGTTGTCGGCCGGCCGGCCGTCGAATCGCCCGAATGCAATCGGCTCAAACTCGTTTTCTCCAAGCCCGAGAATTACTCCGGCCAGCGGATCGGCACCTCCGGGCAACCGGGTAATCAGTCCCGCTCCACCAATATCGTAATCGTCGGCACGAGACGCCGCCGTGGAATTTTCCGCAATACTGTAACTGGGCAAATAGCGATAGTAGACTTGCAGCATTAAAGCGCATAAACTGCTTCCGTAGACCGTCAGATCTGTTCTCCCCTTTACTCGGAAACTGGCGTCGCCGCCAGGCAGTGACCAACTGCCGTCGGAATTCTGAGCGGCGAGTAACTCTTTCTTCAAATTTTCGTTCCACTCCTCCCAACGTTTACCGCGCCCTTTTTCTGTCTGAAACAGCGCCTGAGTCTGATAATACCAGCGATAGAGTGGAAATCGACCGCTGTTTTTCCATTTGGGCGGTGCGACTTCATGCAGAATTTTCTCGGCCCGTCGTGCCGGTAAGCTGTTGCCGGAGTTCAAAAGCTGCAACCCCAGCAGGCCCACGGGATTCATGTTGTCGTTCGCGCCAAAGCGTTTCAGATTGATCCCCTGCGAAAAGCCGCCTTTGTCTGCCTGGTGAATTTTGACCAGCGCTTCGGTCGCCAATGAGAGCGCTTTATCCAACCCGTCTGGACGAACTCCCGCGTTGTGCGCAGCCGTCAGCGCCTGAATGTGCCAACCCAGCAGCGAAAGATCGCACCCCGGTTCCCCGATGACGATCTCTTTGAAGAGCGGGTCTTCAAGCTGATCTGCCGTGGGCGGGGCCATTGGGGTATTATCATAATTCAACGCAAAAGAGCCGAAACTGTTCTGCCGCGAAATAATGAACTTCAGCCGTGCCTCCAACGCATGCCGTAAACTAAGACTGCCGCTGACAGCATACCCTTCGGCCAACGCGTAAGTGAGAATTGCGTGGCCGAAACCGTTCCCCGCGTATTCGATATTCTGCGTATTGCTTAGTTCCACCAGAAAATCGCAACCGCGCCGGATATGATCGCCATATTGTTTGGATTGGAAATTCTCTCCATGCGAGAAAAACGCCAGCAAGGCCAGCGAACTCAGCGCTGCCGCATCACCGGTAGCAAAACTCTCTTTGCTGCCCCAACTGCCGTTCCGATTCTGGACGGAAGCGAGATATTTCAACGCTTTTTCCACCGCCGATTCAGTTTGTACGTTTCCGCCGTGACGACGCAGCAGCCGCGAGCGGTTCGCCGCATCTCCACGCCCTGCAAATGAAGCTCCGACCTCTAATCCGGCGGGCAACATACCACTCGGCAATCCGGAACGGATGTTGCTGACTCCGTCAAAGACGGCAATCCCCTGCGCGGTCCGTGCCAACTCGCCAAATCGCTCGGTCGCAGTTTTGTCAGTCATGGACACGCTTCCGGTAATTTGCGATGAAAAGTCACGCATGGCATTTTCTGTTAATTTTTCAGGATTTGCGGGAACAGGTTCACTCGCCGCGCCTCCGGCAGCAAGTGTTTCCGGCACGCTCATATTCTTGATCTCCGGGGGAGAAAAATTACTTATATCCACCGTGATTTCGCTCGGAGCGACCACTTGCGGCGGGGGGCTCTTCAGTAACAGGAACACCCCGAGAATCAGGATGTTAAATGTCAGAGCCACCGCGATTTCCCACGGCACTCTTTTAAGCAGCTTATTTTTCCTGATAAATTTGCCCATTTCTCCATACAATAGCTTGAAAAGTTGATTTTTCCACCTACCTTAAGATGGAAAATGACTGCAAATTATGGAGAATGGCGATGTTTTCCGGAAAAATCCGCTTGGCCACGCTTACCGTATTGCTCCTGAATGGTTCTCTGTTTGCCGTTCCTGATTGGGAAACTGCGGCGGAGCTGCGTAAAAACAACGAAATCGACAAAGCCGAAACCACCCTGAAGAAATATTCCTCCCCTGCCGGATTTGAACAACTCAAACCTGCCGAAAAGATCGAATTTCTACGCGGATTGCTGGAACTGGCGCATATCCGGGCCTTGAACGACGATGTAGTTGGCTCGCTCGCGCTCTTGAACTGGGCAGAGGGACGCTCCGATCCTTATCAACGTTCCATTGCCTGCGTCAAATATGCCGAAATCCTGCTTGATCTCGGCGAATTCGAACGTGCCAGAGGATATCTCGCCAACGCGGATGAATTGATTAAAACTCGTGCCACAAAGAAGGACACTGGAGCTGCCATCGGTCAGGGCGGTGAAAAAGTCGACACCGGCGGCGCCTGGCGTGAGCTTCGCGATGAATCGGATGCCCTGAAAGCCGACATTGAATCCGAAGAGATGAAAAACAAATTCGGTGCAACTTACGGCAGTTATGTCAAACTCAGGAGGTTGCAACAGGTTGTCAAACGTGCCCGCATTCCGCGTTACCGCCAAGAAGCGATGAGGGTCGCCGATGAAATCATCGCCACCGATCCGGCCAGTCAATTCGCGGTGGCGGCGGAATACCTCAAAGGCGAACTCATGGCCTCCCGCCTGACCGAGAACTCGGACAAAAAAGAAATCAGAAAAGCCAAAGACTACCTCGAAAAGTTCGTCAAAGCCCAACCCGAAGGGCTCTATCGCGGCGAAGCGCTGATGCTGTTGGGCAAAATCTCTCTTGAAATCGAGTGGAACGCAAAAGATGCGGAAAAGTATTACAATCAGGCACTGGACTACTTCCGCAAAGCCAGAGAAAAACGCGACGCCCTTAGCCTGTATGCCGCCATCAATGATGACCTCAAAAAGCAAGCGGAACCTACACAGAAGCCGACCTCGCTGAACGAATGGATGCGCACAATCTACCATGACGAAGATCCTCTGAAGCTCTATAATACCGCCAGCGCACCGGTTTGGTATATCGACAACAAAGAGAAAGAATGTGTTTATGCCTGTGGATTTCTCGCTTTTGCGGCGGGGAAATATGACGCGGCGAAAGAATGCTGGGAAAGAGTGAAAGATTTATCCCCGGATGATGCACAGATTCATCCTTTGCTGCCGACAACGGTTTACAAGCGATTGACCAAGGCGTGCCGTTTACAGGCAATGATGTATTGGCCGGAAGAAAAGGCAAACATAAAAAATGCGGATATGCGACTGATGCTTCAACATGCCGAATATTTGGCGTTGCTTGAAAAATGGTCAGAATCAGCAGTTTTCCTTGAAAAACTGAAGAAAAGATGTCGGACAGATGATGAACTGGCCGTTGTCCTGGTTGGTTTGGCCACGGTTCATACATATTGGTTTAACGATCCTTCCTTCACCTATGCGTTTTCCTGTTATAAGACGGTTGTTGAGAATAAAAAATTGTATGGAACTTCCATTCATGGCCGAGCTGTGAAAGAGAATGGAAAATTGTGGCTGTCCGTGGCTCATCAGCAAAAGAAAGCGCTGCCTTTCTTTCTTCAATATCAGAAGATGTATAAAAACGGGCGTTATTTTCGTGAAGTTCGGTTCATGGAAGCAAAGTGTCATCTTGCGGCGGGGAGGCTTGATTTGGCGAAAAAAATTTATGAGACATTAAAGGGAGGAAGTGATTCATATGAACATTTTCTGCTGTCACGAATTAAAAAGTACGAAAACGACAGGAAGAAATAAAAGGGAAAAAGACAAATGTACCATCAGTTGCTGAAGCGAACCTTTTTTCTGATGACACTATGCGGAAGTGTTATGCTATCTGCCGGAGATGATGCGTGGAGCAAGAGCGGCAGCCATTACTCATACACCCGAACAGGAAAAATAGCACCGGAATCTCTTCCTGATGGTGGCATTAAATATACTTTTTCTCTTGGATGTCCAGAATATCCTTTTGATGCCGGAACTGGAAGTTGTACCCCCGGCGATCTTGAATATAGTGGTGGAGCAACCAGCGGTTCGGCAAGCGGAGTGACTGGAACTGTCGAATATGGCAAAGATGAGTTACCTACCTCTGACACCAGTATGTCGATGTCAGGAAAACTCATCCCACCAGAGGGAGCGGAAGGTTCACAGCCCACATGGAGTGCCTCTGCAACGCTTCAATCTCCATTCTGGCTGGAAGCTTCACCGTCAAATATGGTTAAAGCCGGTACGGCAGTAACCATTACTGCTAAAGGCGATCCCACTGAATCTACTTGGACAATCGATGGTACAGATTGGAAAGATCATTCTCAATCTAACAGTAAACCATACAAAACTTCATCTATCACCTTGAATCGTAATATGTGGGATAAACTGAAATGGACGCCCAATCCCCTACCGACCGATTATCTCTTCCCGCCCGCCGGAACGTATTCGATTTCAGCGACCACCACTGAAGAAGGAAGTGCCAGGTCGGCTGGGATAACAGTGACAGTGGTGGAATTAACTTCTCTCTCGGTTGTTGCCGGAGCAACACAGACCAATGTGACTAATACAGCCAACTCCAATAATTGGGCTGCCGTCAAAGGTAATGATTATATTGTTGTTAAAGCGAATATTTCACCGAGTATTCCAGAAGATAAAGTTCCGTCTGACCTAATTCAGTGGACAGGAGGCGAAGCAATTGCGGGACAGCCTTTGCATAGAAGAGTGTCCAAGGCAACATCGCAGAAAACTACAGTGAAAGCGACCTGCGGAAATGTGGAGAAAGAAGTTGACCTGTGGGTAATTTGGGCAAATATCACCATCCATACATCAGGGAAGCAACCTTCTGACGCGAAACAATTAGGCTCAGAGCATGGAGGCACAAATCTTGGTCCGTATGAAAGTTCAACACGGGTTGGAGCATCAATGACATTAGAGGCCACATTGACTCCCAGTGGAATCAATGGAATAGTCAAGACAGGGTGGAAAATAAAAAGGTCCCTTAATTATAGAGATTGGCGCGATGGCATAAAGACTGAGGCGACAAATCAAAATGATGACAGCTATTCTTCATGGGTTGTAGACATTCCTACAACTTCGGACAAAATATACGATACAGATGCCCCCAATCATACTAAAACATTTATTAACTTTGCAGAATCACATAACAATTTCGTTCAGTGGATAGAATGGAATAGCGACAGAGCTTCAGATGATGCAAATTGGTCTGTAGAATATAAATATACAAATGCAGGAGGGGTGTATACGAAAATCTACAATCGCATTAGCACAAACCATATTACGATTCCGCAAAATCCCACAAACCCATAAAACGGTAGAGGTTGTCATGAATTTTAAACATTTTTTAATCACATTGTTCTTGTTTTCTTTCCTTTTTGCCGGAAATATACAAATATGTGGAGGTAATATGATATCAGAGGATAGCAATCTTGCCATTATCAAACAGCGCCAAGCGACAATAGATCAATTGATCAATAATTTTAAAATATCAAAAGACCGAGAATACAAAATTAGCATATTGTACACACTAGGGGAACTGCGAGCGGAAGTGGCTGTCCCACTCTTAATAGAAAATCTTACTTACGGTATTGACGACAGCACCAAACGACTGCCCAAATATCCAAATCCGGCCGCAAAAGCTTTAGAAAAAATAGGGATTCCAAGTATTCAACCTGTATTAGAGTTCATTAAAAGTAACACCAATGACTTCAAATTAGCACTGGCATGTGATACCCTCGTGGGTATAGATGGTTATGATTTAGCAGTATTCTTTTTAAAGAAAGAAATAAGCAAAACGAGAGACCCACAACATTTGGATAATCTCAATAAAGCCGTAAAAATAATAAGTAAGCAAAAATTATAAAGCTAGAAATCATGTCGCCCCCCAAATAGGTGTACTAATTCAAAATACAAGAGTGCTACCTCGCTCAAATAAATGTACAACGTCATCTTCAACAGTGGTTTCATCGGCCTTTTGATCTGGTTGTTACTGTTTGCCGCCTCGACGACAGCAGTAGCTTTGATCATTCGTTGCATATGGATTCTGCGGCAAAAGCGATTCGGCTTTGCCACAAAATTGATGCCGCTGTTGAAGGCCGGAGATTGGGATGACGCATATGCGTTCTGTGAGGCGAATCCTACAGTGACAATGCGAATTGCCGGTACGATTTTACTTACTGCTCATTCCAAAAACAAAACGCAGCGGCAGGAATTGGCAGTTGTGATGTTGGACAAAGAAGTTCGGGCAATATTGCGATGGATGATGTATTGGCCGGAAGAAAAGGCAAGCATAAAAAATGCGGATATGCGACTGATGCTTCAGCATGCCGAATATTTGGCATTGCTTGAAAAGAAGTAAAGGGGAAGAAGACAAATGTACCATCAGTTGCTGAAGCGAACCTTTTTTCTGATGACACTATGCGGAAGTGTTATGCTATCTGCCGGAGATGATGCGTGGAGCAAGAGCGGCAGCCATTACTCATACACCCGAACAGGAAAAATAGCACCGGAATCCCTTCCGGATGGCGGCATTAAATATACTTTCTCTCTTGGCTGCCCGGAATATCCTTTTGATGCCGGAACTGGAAGCTGTACCCCCGGCGACCTTAAATACAGCGGCAATGCAACCCGCGGTCCGGCAAGTGGAGTGACAGGAACTGTCGAATATGGCAAAGATGAGCTACCTACCTCTGACACCAGTATGTCGATGTCAGGAAAACTCATCCCACCAGAGGGAGCGGAAGGTTCACAGCCCACATGGAGTGCCTCTGCAACGCTTCAATCTCCATTCTGGCTGGAAGCCTCGCCGTCTGACATAGTTAAAGCCGGTACAGCAGTAACCGTTACTGCTAAAGGTGATCCCACTGAATCTACTTGGACAATCGATAGTACAGATTGGAAAGATCATTCTCAATCTAACAGTGAACCATACAAAACTTCATCTATCACCTTGAATCGTAATATGTGGGATAAATTGAAATGGACACCCAATCCCGTCCCCAATGGTTATTTGTTCCCACCTGCTGGTACATATACTGTCGCAGCAACCACCACAGAAGAGAAAAATGCCAGATCAGCTGATATTACTGTGACAGTAGTTGATGTCATCTTCGTTACTCCATCAGGCGATCCCGTAACCAATCCCTCAAGTAGTAATGAATTCGTTTTCAATAATGCCGCTTCCGGGGTACTGACGATTACTTTAGCCGTAAAAGTATCACCAGCCGGAGCCATTGATTTGGTCAAAGACAACGCTGTGTTTGAAGTAGATGATATTACTGGTTCTACCAAAACTTGGCATGCTAATAACCCAAACGGCAAAGCTACAGTTTCCGGTGATCAGTTGACTGCAACAGTTACTTTTACGGGACTTCCCGCCAGTAACGACAGCTTTGGTAAGAAAACTGCAAAAATCACCTGTTCCGGTAACGGATTGAGTTTTGAGAAGACCACTGATTATGAAGTGTTTTACAGGGCTACTGCAACTAACCATCCGACTTGTGCAAGTTGTGCGGGATGCCCCAATTGGTTTTATTATTACAAAAATGCATCCGGTGGAGGCTCATATAAATATAAGTCATCAGGACGATCTCAAAGTCTATCTGCTGGTGGAGATTCTACTGTTGAAATTGCTGATGAAGCATATGCAGGTGATGAATATATAACTACATCCATAGTTAACGGGCAACTAGTTGCAACAGGTTGGTCATCCACGATAAAATATTACCCTGTCTTTTGCGGAGTGTTAGCACATGAACGACAACATGCGAATCAACAAACAAATGCAGGCCCCCCCACAGATCGTGATTCTGATCGCTTATCTAATACATTTGAATCGAATACAAGTCAGACAAATCCAGATGATGCAGAAAGCGCAAGTGGCGTTTTGGGGGGTGGCTGGTATGATCGAGAAGTTTATGCGGGCGGTCCTGTTGAACAAGCAGGTATCGCAAGTGCTGATAAATCTAAAGATTGGGCTTATCCTGGTTCAAATTCTCAATAGTTATGACAAGGAGCCAACAAATGAGAAGTAACATGCATATGGTATATATTGTTGGGTTATTATGTTTATCCATCAATCTTTTTGCTAATAGACAGGCAATTATAGGAGAGAATGCAAAAGATTACTCTATTGTATCAACAATATTATGGAAAGATTTAGCAATCACAAAAGATGATCAAAACGAGTTACTGAGAATCTCTAAAACAGATCATGATGACGTAGCCTCATATGCTTTGATTGTTGCAGCAACACGTGAGGTGCCAAACCTTAATGCCATATTACAATCTGCGGCACGAAACGGAGGAAACACGTCCCTTATCGCCAAACATTTTTTCGAATTAAAAGAAAAAGGGGAAATTTTAGAACAACTGGAAAAAGAATTACATAACAAACCTCTTTCGTTGTATTCCGCTCCAACTCCTGACGACTTCTATCGCGATATGATTGTGTTTCGGTTGTTATTATCTGCCAGATCGAAAAACACCGAGCCTGTTATTCCTCCAGGTATTTTATTTGAGGCTAATCAATCCGCATTGTTGAAATACGGCTGGCAACCCGAAAGAAAGGCTTTTAATTATATTTTCCAATTGCTGTTGAAGGAACCTAAGAGATCAGATAAAACAGTTCATTTAATCTTTGCACTATCTGCGTACTCGAAAGTTTTTTTTGATGAAGCAACTAATGCTATAGCAACTTCCAATATTCCTTTGATTACAAAGCAATATTTAATTGACTATCTTATGCAAAATAAATATCGGCTGTCAAAAGAGCAAATAGATAAACTTAAAAAACTTCAGATGCAATTACAACAATAAATGTACAACGTCATCTTCAACAGTGGTTTCATCGGCCTTTTGATCTGGCTGTTGCTGTTTATTACCTCGACCGCAGCAGTAGCTTTTATTATTCGTTGTGCTTGGATCTTGCGGCGAAAGCGGTTCGCTTCCCCTGTAAAATTGATGCCTCTGTTAAAGGCAGGGAAATGGGATGACGCATATGCGTTCTGTGAGGAGAATCCTACTGTGACAATGCGAATTGCCGGTACGATTTTACTTACTGCCCATTCCAAAAACAAAACGCAACGGCAGGAATTGGCAGTTGTGATGTTGGACAAAGAAGTTCGGGCAATATTGCGATGGATGATGTATTGGCCGGAAGAAAAGGCAAGCATAAAAAATGCGGATATGCGACTGATGCTTCAGCATGCCGAATATTTGGCATTGCTTGAAAAGAAGTAAAGGGGAAGAAGACAAATGTACCATCAGTTGCTGAAGCGAACCTTTTTTCTGATGACACTATGCGGAAGTGTTATGCTATCTGCCGGAGATGATGCGTGGAGCAAGAGCGGCAGCCATTACTCATACACCCGAACAGGAAAAATAGCACCGGAATCTCTTCCTGATGGTGGCATTAAATATACTTTTTCTCTTGGATGTCCAGAATATCCTTTTGATGCCGGAACTGGAAGTTGTACCCCCGGCGATCTTGAATATAGTGGTGGAGCAACCAGCGGTTCGGCAAGCGGAGTGACTGGAACTGTCGAATATGGCAAAGATGAGCTACCTACCTCTGACACCAGTATGTCGATGTCAGGAAAACTCATCCCACCAGAGGGAGCGGAAGGTTCACAGCCCACATGGAGTGCCTCTGCAACGCTTCAATCTCCATTCTGGCTGGAAGCTTCACCGTCTGACATAGTTAAAGCTGGTACGGCAGTAACCGTTACTGCTAAAGGTGATCCCACTGAATCTACTTGGACGATTAATAGTACTGATTGGAAAGATCATTCTCAATCTAACAGTGAAAAATATAAAACCTCATCTATTGTTTTTAATCGCGATATGTGGGATAAAATGAAATGGACTCCCAACCCCATACCTAAGAACTATCTCTTTCCATCAGGAGGAAATTATTCTGTTTCTGCAACAACAACAGAGGAGCAGGATCAAAGGAGTGCAAGCATTTCCATTAAAGTATTGGAATTAGTAAAACTTCAATATCGTATAGGATCTTCTGGATCATTTCAAGATTTTGAAGACTACAATGATGATGGAATTCCAGAATTGATAATACCATATTATAATACCATTACTACAGTTGAAGATGAATTAAAAGGAGTATCTAAAAAAGAAATAGAGATTTTCTTTCGAGTTAATTTACAACCTGATATATCAGAATGGCCAAATGACAAACCCACGTGGGAAGGAGCAACAGTTTCTTCGGCAGATCGAACTATAGCTAGCAAAAAATTTAATAACAAGGGAACTACGACAATCAAAGTAAAATATGATGCATCATATGCAATTTCTGCCGATGTTCATATTGTAAAGGTCCATTATACTAAGGATGGAACTGAATATGGATTTGATGCCCCATATTCTGCTCATCCGAATGATTATCAAACTTATGTTTCTGTGGATAAATCAGAAACAACAAGTGTCAAGCTAAATCTTGATCCTAAGCCAAGTAATTTGACTTTTTACGCTCAAACAGCAGATAAAACTAAATTTAAAATTGGAACTGATGAGAAAAAAGAAATTGCTTCAGGAACAGAAGTGATAAATATCGCAGGAATGAATCCGGCTGGCAATAATACAGACTCCACAATAAAAATATATGTACAACACTTAACAGATCAAGCTAAAAATTATACTTTCCCTGATATGATTTCTGTTTTACTATTTAAGAAGAAAGAAATTCCAAACTGGTACATTTACCGTGTAAAACCAACCTCCAGCGCTCCTAATGTCGCAACAGGATTAACATCAAGTAATTTAAAAAACTATGCTAATAATGTTGTTAAATCCGCAGTTGCTGAATTTGATAATGTATATGTTTCTCCTCAACTAGTTATACCATTTGATATAAACGGCAATGGCGCATTGGATTGGTATTATGATGGAGGAAGCCAACCAGAACATTCTATTATTGCATCATCCCCCAATATTACAGGCGATCCCAAGTTGGTAATTGTTTCTGCTGTAAATTTTGCTTGGAGAACAACAGCAGATGCGGCCATTGGGGATACTTCCGTAACTTTACAAGGAAACTATTATATTAGTTCCTGGATTAATCGTAGTTACACATTTGGTGTTGGTGCCAATGCCGAAAATGTAACTATTACTGGTGTTTCTGGAAACGTCATAACGTTTGGAGCCCCCTTGACTAAAAACCATCCCTCCGGAGAAACTGTCTTTGCTTCTTTTGCAGGAGGGGTTTCTGCTGATCCTCAAATTGTACTTGATAGTAGTAATGCTGATAGAACTTCTTTGCATGAAACTTTGCACAGAGGAAATGTTGGAAATTTATTAGATATTTCAGATAGAGTTGAAAATATCATGCTTTACTATATACCTTCAGCCGGAGGTGATGTAATATTGCGGCATCGGTCACAGAAACTGCATTATAGCAACTCTCGTGAAAATCAGTGGAGTAAATTTCCAAGATAAGTTCCCCAAAAAAGGATGAATAAAATGAAAAAAATATTTTTTTATGTATTAATATGCTGCAGTTTATGTTGCTGTTTATCCAGCCAAGCTGAAAAGAATACTCCTTTGCAGTTATTTACCCAAAATATTGAATTACTAGAAGAAAATACAAATTCACTTATGCTTTTAAAAGAGCTTCAATCAAATAATTTAAGTGAAATAGAGAAAAGATATAAAGAAGAGCAGCTCTTCCGGAACTTTATAGCATCAAATAGAACTTCATATATAATGGGGCGTGATAAAATACGATTCTTAGTAATGGCATTAACATGTGATAATGTAGAAATAAATAAATTAGCTCTTAAAACATTATCAGAAAGGGTTCGGCAAATTGATCTCAATGATTATTCCCAAGAATTGTATCAAGTATTGGAGCTAAATACTTTTTTTGCTGAGTTAAGCAAAGGTCATAATATCAGACCTATCTATGCTGATAGGTTGCCATTAATTGGTCGCCTTTCAAATTTAACAGAGGAAGAAAAGAAAACAATCTTTTCTTCCAATATGATTGATGCTTATATTAAGGCAAAACTTGGAGATCAAGAAAGCGAGAAGATGCTTATAGAAAAGTTTGTACATGAGGATGATTATAATCATAAACGTACTCTGGCATATCAGTTGGGATACATCGGGTCAGACAATGCAATAAGAGCCTTATTAAAGCAATTAGATTCTACTGTAAAATTATCTTGGCAATATGGTGAAATATCAATAAGAGGTGAAATTATAAAGGCATTACATAAAGCTTTACCTGATGAAAAAATCTTTTCCGTGAATCTTGAGCAATTTGCAGAAAATAAATTTTCACCTTTACAAGAAAAAAAATTATTATTAGTTGAATATGGAAATAAAGTTAATTTATGGAGTAAGCAACATTATGGTTTTTCGGCATGGGACTCTGAAAAAATTTGGTTTTCATTAAATTACAACATTCCCATATTGAAATAATTTGACTATGTAAAATATTAACCATTTCCAACTAGTAGATTGAATATTAAAATATAACGACTTGTGAATTAATGTACGACGTTATTTTCAATAGCGGCTTTATCGGCTTTTTGATCTGGCTGTTGCTGTTTATTACCTCGACCGCAGCAGTAACTTTTATTATTCGTTGTGCCTGGATCTTGCGGCGAAAGCGATTCGCTTCCCCTGTAAAATTGATGCCTCTGTTAAAGGCAGGGAAATGGGATGACGCATATGCGTTCTGTGAGGAGAATCCTACTGTGACAATGCGAATTGCCGGCACGATTTTACTTACTGCTCATTCCAAAAACAAAACGCAACGGCAGGAATTGGCAGTTGTGATGTTGGACAAAGAAGTCCGGGCAATATTGCGATGGATCAATACACTTTCACTTTGCGGCAATATTGCGCCGATGCTGGGGTTACTCGGCACTGTAACCGGTATGGTAGATGCTTTTATGGGACTTGGCACTGCGATGGGACCGGAAAAAGCTTCTATCCTGGCAATCTCGATCTCTCAAGCACTCTACACCACTGCCGCAGGATTGTTGATCGCAGTTCCAACGATCACCTTTTCGGTAATCTTCCGCAATCTGCTGGAAAAGAGAGCTGAAACTGTTTCCGAGACAATAGATCAAGTCCTCGAGGCTATTCCTGAACCGGAAGCGCCACGTCCAGTCTATCGTTCCACCGACACTGTCAAAATCTAGCGAGGTGACCATGCGCTATCGGATGCCTGCTGCAAGTTCTAATATTTCAACCGGTTCGCTTTCGAGCATGATCGATATCGTGTTTCTGCTGATTATCTTTTTCGTCGTTACTGCCAGCTTCGATCGGGAACAAATCGATGCTGAAGTTACACTTCCAATCGTCAATTCCGCTGCCGTAAAGAACTTGCCGCCGCAACGCCTGATATTGAATGTCCTCTCCGACGGTTCGGTGAAAATTGGTTTCCAGCATCTTCCTGCCAATGAAATAGCCTCCCAGCTCGGCACGTTGTTGCAGAACAAAAACACCGTATTGATTATCAACGGTGACCGTAACACACCACACAAATATATCTCTGACGTTATGAACGTCGCAGCCCAATCCGGATTCTCCCAAGTACGCATCAACGCCGAAGTCAAAACAGAGGCCCCATAATGCGATTGCCATCAATCCACGAGTCTGAAGAATCCAACAGTATGTCGGCGATGACCGATGTGGTCTTTCTGCTCCTGATCTTTTTTATTGTCACTATGTCAGGCTATGTTGAAATGACGCTGCTCGAAACCAATCTGCCGACAGCTTCAGGTAAAACCTCCGATAAAGTCGATTTGCAGGAATCGTTAACCATCGAACTTTCTTCTGATGGACAAACCATCATCAACGGAATTCAGCAGACTCCGGAGTCTTTGAATCGTCTTTTCAGCCGATACAGTCGTCTCATGCCCAAGGCTGAATTTCTATTGCAATGCGATCCGGAGTCACGGCATAATGCTCTGGTTTCTTTACTTTCCGCATTGGCAAAGCATAACCTGAAGAATGTAAAACTTCTAAAAATATAACTTTTTTGTACTGTTACTGACACTCACTCGGCGTGTAAGATCGATGAAGTTAAAAAAATAGGTGCCAAAGAATGAGTAAGAACCTAAAAGGCAAAGTCTGGAACTTCATGGAATCAAAAATCAAACTTTTTTAACTTTGGAAAGTATAAGCAAGTAAAATTAAAAAATTGAGCTTGCTCTAATGGTGATGATGGCGATAACCACAAGCAGCTCGATCAGGGTGAATCTTTTCATCTCCGGATTCCTTTCCATATTCACTTTGCTAATAGTTTGCAAAGCTTTTGTTTCTTTTATTATGATACAAAAACATCTATTTGTCAATAGCAAACCGGTAAAAAATCGATTATTTCCCGAATAGAGACATCCGCAGGAAGACAATAAAATGGAATTATCTTCCTCATTCCATCTGAAAGCGGAGCCGCACGACGATCCGGAAAGAAAAGAATATCTTATCACAATAAATGATTATCTTTTACAATTCAAATCATAACCATAACCGGACAGTCCGTCCTCCTTCCCGCCTGCGGCGACGGCAGGGAAACGGAAATTTCCGCTTTTTTCGCGTTTGCCCATTGACTTACAGCAGCTCTAACGTATATGTTGATTCGCAACCGGGAAAGGAATGTTATGCTGCTGTTCGGATCGCTGCTGAGTATTTATGTTTTCTGCCGGGCCGTCCTGCCGCTCCGGCTGCACTGGGGCTGGAAGGCCGGACTCGGCGCCGCGCTGCTCGCAACGGCGTTCAAATTCCATCTCCTGCATCTCTTCGGCGGGCCGATGTTTTTTGCGCCGGAACTGCCGGAGCCGCTGCTGATCGCCGCCGCATGGCTGTTCGCGGCGCTCTTCCTGTTCTTTTTCCTGCTGATCGCCGCCGATCTCGGACGCGGGCTCTGCCTGCTCTGTCTGCTCTGCGCGAAACGCCGTCCGACGGAACGGTTCCGCCGGGTCGGGAACCGCGTGAACCTCGCGCTGCTGGCGGCGGCCGCGGCGCTGGCCGGCTGCGGCATCATCTCCGGCACCTCCGTCCCGGAAGTGCGTCATGAGGAGATTGCGCTGCCCGGCCTGCCGGGGGAACTTGACGGCATGACCGTCGCCGTGCTGGCCGACCTGCACATTGACAGCCTCGCCCGGATCGGGCGCGTCCGGGCGATCGTCGACCGGGTCGCCCCGCTGAATCCCGACCTGATCCTGCTGGCCGGAGACTTCGTGGACGGCCGGGTCGCGGTCCGCGGCGGCGACCTCCGGCCGCTTGAAGAACTCAGCGCGCCGCTCGGCGTCTTCGGCGTGCCGGGCAACCATGAATACTATTCGGGCTATGAAGAGTGGATGCTGTTTCTGTCCGGACTCGGAATCGACATGCTCGAGAACTCCCACCGGATTCTGGCGGGCGGAAAGCTGGCGCTCGGCGGCGTGACCGACCCGGCCGCCGCCCGGTTCGGCCGGGAGACGCCCGATCTGCGGAAAACCTTCGACGGCGCGCCCCCCGGAGCCGTAAAGCTGCTGCTCGCCCACCAGCCGAAGCCGGCCGCCGAGGCGGCGAAGTCCGGCGTCGCGCTCCAGGTATCAGGCCATACGCACGGCGGAATGATCGTCGGAATCGACCGCCTGGTCGCCCGGTTCAACGCCGGATTCGTCGCGGGCTCCTACCGGGTCGGGGACCTGCGGCTTTACGTCAGCCGCGGCTCCGGAATCTGGAACGGATTCCCGATCCGGCTCGGCGTGCCGTCCGAAATCACCCTGCTGCGGCTGAAACGGCAGGAGTGACCGCCGGGAACTTGCAATTATGCCTCCGGCGCGCTATATTTACGCCGTACGCCGGCAGCCGTGTCCGGCGGGAACGAGGAGGCAAATCAATGAATACACGCATCATCACCGTCAGCCGCGAAGTCGGGAGCGGCGGCCGCACCATCGGCCAGCGGGTCGCCGAGCGTCTCGGCATTCCCTGCTACGACCGGGAGCTCGTCGCAAAGATCGCCAGAGAGAGCGGCCTGGCCGAATCGTTCATCAAGGAGAACGGCGAATACGCCGAATCCGCCCACGCCTTTTTGTTCAACTGGTCGCTGGGGACCGGGCTCGAGAGCGGCGTGCTGCCCATATCCGACCAGCTTTACCTGATTCAGCACAACATCATCCAGGAGCTGGCCGAAAAGGAGTCGTGCGTGATCGTCGGCCGCTGCGCCGACTGGATTCTGCGCGAACGGGCCGACTGCCTGAACACCTTTTTCCATGCGGAAATGCGGTTCCGCATGGACCGGCTCCTGCGCGCCTACGGCGAAAAGCCGGAAAATCCCGAAAAGTTCCTGCACGACCGCGACGCGAAGCGCAAAACCTACTACAGGCACTACACAGGGCGGCAGTGGGGTGTGGCGCAGAACTACCACCTGACTGCGGATACGAGCGTCCTCGGCATCGATCTCTGCGTCGAACTTGTGCTCGAAGCGGCCCGCGCCGCCGGTTCCGCCGGGCAGTGAGCCGTATTGAGGCTGAGAGCTTATTCAGGGATAAGCTCTAAAGACGCCAGACATATTCGTTGGAGAAACCGTCGTAGCTGCGGATGTTTTCACGGTTGGCGCTGATGACATGTCCGTCGAGAAGGAGCACGTTCAGCTTGCGGCCGTGTGCAAGGTAGTGCGGGAGCCGGGCATCGTCCACGGTGACGTCCCAATACGACGCATACCAGAGATCCGTAACGGCCTGGAAACGGTCGTCGAACATGAGAACCGTCCGGGAAGCTTTCGCATACTGCGTGACCTTCCGGTAGACGGTTCCGCCGACCTTGGCATGCGAGAGATGGCGGTTCTGGGCGTAGCCGAGCGTCAGGTAGTTCGGCGTGTCTATGAACCAGAAGCCGATCCTGAGCTTGCTTTCCGCCCCGGCCGGACAGTACATGCTTTCGCGCGGCAGGCCGATGTCGAAAAGTGATTTCATCCAGGTTTTGCCGGAGCGGTCTTCGGCGGAGACGATCCAGTCATCGAAGGTCCCGCTGTAAAACTGGTGCGCAAGGCCGATCTGCTTGAGGTTGTTCGTGCAGGAAACCGTTTTGGCCCGTTCACGCGCCTGGTTCAGGGCGGGCAGCAGCATCGAAGCGAGAATTGCGATGACTGCAATGACGACGAGGAGTTCGACGAGGGTGAAACGTTTTTTCATGGCGGAGTTCTCCTAGTTGATGCGGTTTCCGATATCGCGGCTGTCGGCGGCGGTGATGTGGAGCCCTTTCTTATGGAGCTTTTCGGTGCGGTTGTCCTGAATCCAGTTATAGAGGACGTCCGCTTCGGCTCCGTTCAGGATCGACACGGCCGTGCCGGTCCACTGCGAGTCTGAGACGTTGCAGTTGAACACCTTGTTGTTGATGACCCGCAGCCGGTAAACCCCGTTTGTGTAGATGCCGTTCACATGGCTGTTCAGAATCTCGTTGTCGATGATTTCGATATCGGTCAGGATGCGGCTGAGCTTGAAGCTCTCCGGCTTGCCGGCCGGAGGCGTATCGAGGGTGAATTCGACTTTTCCGTCGCGCAGAACCGAGCTTTTGACACGGGCCGTCGTCTCCCCCATGCGGATGCGGCGTTTCGGGAAGAGCTCCGGGCCGAGCTCCCTCGCGGCGGAAAACACGCCCGGCTTCGTTTCGGCAACCGGATAATCCGTTTTGGTGAAATAGTCGTCGCCGTTGCGGTTCCATCCCTTTTCGCCGTCGATGTACGAGACGACGATCCCGGCGTGGCCGGTCGTGACCTGCCCGGTGTTGCGGATGAAAACTCCGTTGATTTCAAAGTCTGCGCCGCTCTCGAGGAAGCGGTTGCCGATAACCTTGACCCGGCGGGCCGAGCAGGCTCCCTGCCGTAGATTGTGAAACCGGTCGTTGGTCGTGATCTGGCAGCCCGAAAAGGTCGTGCGTTCGACATGGTTCCCGTTGAAGATCACGTCGGAACCGCCGAGACAGACCAGCCCCTGCCGGCAATTGTAGATGATGTTGTTCGCGACAACGGCCCGTTCGAGCCGGAGGGCGCCTTCGTGGCCGTAGTCGATGAGTGCGAGCGCGTCGTCGGTGGTCTGGGTGATGTAGTTCCCGGTGCAGACGATATCCTGCGACTGGACGAAGTGAAGCCCGTCGCGCCGGGTCTGCTCGATCTTGCAGTCGACGACCCAGACGTAGCGGCAGCCGTTGATGGCAATGCCCATGAATGGAGAGCCGAGCACATGGACGTTTTCGATCCGGATATTCCGCCCGCCCGTCACATAGATCGGATGCTGGGCGGAAGTCTGCTGCCGCACCGGCATCTCCCGGTAGGTCAGCACGCCGCCCGAGACGGTAAGGTTTTCGCAGTTGTCGAACTGGAAGCTGCCGTTCTGTTCGGTGTTCAGCAGCGTCGCACCGGAAAAATCGACCTTCGCGCTCCTGAGCCCTTCGATTTTGAGCAGTCCCCTGAAAGCGAAGCTGCCGCTGCCGAAGCGGAGGGTGCCGCCGTTTTTGCGCAGCTCCGCGAACGCGGTCCGGATCGCGTCGGTGTCGTCGTTTGCACCGTCGCCCTTCGCGCCGAAGTCGCGGACGTGGAGCTCGGCGGCGGCAAGCATGGCGGCCGCCGCGACAGCAAGGAGAGTCATCACTGATTTCATGATACGGTTGTTTCCCTGGGTTGAGTGGTAACGGATGGAACGGCGGAATCACTTTTGCGGATCACGAGCGCGGGCGCGACCAGCCGGAGCAGCTCCGGCGCGCCGGAGTGGAGGCGGTTGCGGGCCAGCAGCTCGAATCCCTGCCGGATATGTTCGGCGAGATTCGGATTCAAGGCGGTGAGCGGCGGCACGGAGTAGCGGCTGAAGAGCGAATCGCCGATGCTGATCAGCGACATCTGCTCCGGCACCCGGACGCCGTTCTCACTGAAGGCGGCGAGCGCCCCCTGCGCGAGCTCGTCATTCAAAGTGATGAGGGCGCTGAAGCGTTCTCCCCTGGCGACGGCGCGGCCGACGGCCTGAAAGGCGTATGCGGTCGGATGGGCCCCGGTCGGAACGTCGGCGCGCAGCTCGGGGGAGCCGCCGCCGGTGACCGAGCGCCAGACCGCGATCTGGATATTCTCGATCGGGTGGCCTGAATTGTTGTGCAGCAGCGCGATGCGCCGGTGGCCGAGCGAATGCAGCCGGTCGGTCAGCAGCCGGATGCCGTGGTGGTCGTCACCGATGACCGACGGGATGCCGAGCTGGTCGAGCCGGTTGGCGAGAACCGCGAAGAGCCATGCGTTGCCGGCGATGTCCCGGATGGTCGCGGCGGTCAGCAGATCGTCGCCGAGCACCATGGTCGGCTGGCGGAAACGGATCGCGGTGCGGACGAACATCGCCATCTCCTCGCTGCCGAGCCGGACGATGCGGCAGCGGAGGTTTCGCCGCGCCCCCTCTTCGAGCGCGAGTTCGGCGATCTCGTCCTGGGTGTCGCCCTGATAGTTCGAAAGCACGATGTTGACGTACTCCGCACCGTTCGCCGTGCCGCCGCCGCGGGTCAGGTAGGTGCCGTCCCCGACCCGTTTTTCGACCACGCCGCTGGTGATGAGGTCGCGGAAGGCGCGCCGGACGGTCGCGACGTTCACATTCAGTTTTTCCGCCAGCTTCCGCTCCGACGGAAACCGCGTTTCGGGCCGGTAGAAACCCGATTCGATGCCGCGCACGAGATAATCGTACACGGACTGAAATTTCGGTTGACTGTTCTTTACCATGATTGCTCCGTTCCTTCCGGATTGATCTGTAACTAATTATAGAACAATTCGCCCGCGATGTCAACAGCCGGGAGAAAATAATAACGGAATGAACGAAATTCTATTTGTAATCAACAATTTACAAATGACGATTTTTTCGATTTACGCACAAATATATGCATATCAATTTTCGCGGAGGAGGCCGGGCAGGCCGAACTTGACTTGCATTCGTTCCGGTGATATGGTATGAAAACGGAAAAGGATGGATCGGCATGGAACAGTCTTCGGCGAAAATATCGGATGTTTTCCACCGGATCAGTTTTTTTTCGGATGAATTTCCGTTCAGCATTCACCGGGAATTCGACCGGCCGTCCGACTTCAACGAGTCGCGCCGGTTCCGGCGCGAATTCTGGAAGATCGTCTGCGTCATCAGCGGCCGCGGCGAAAACATCGTGAACGACGCGCGCTACCCGGTCGGGCCCGGATCGATTTTCCTCGTCCACCCGGACGACTCGACCACGCTGAACATCAAGACCGAAGCGCTGGAGATCTACAACATCTTCTTCATGCCGGAACTCGTGCGCGACGGACTCCGCGAGCTGCAGGACGATTTCGACTTCTTTTCGATCATGCACCGGAACAGCCGCACGAAAGAGGGCGACTCCGGCAGCCTCTATGTCGCCGAAAGCGACGCCGAGATGCGGCGGCTCGTCCGCACGCTCGAGCGGGAGTTCGACCGCATGCCGCAGAACTACCGGGCCCGGATCAAGCTCATGCTGCTCGAACTGCTGATCCTGCTGGCGCGCAAGGCGGGGAAACGAATCCGGCACCGCGGCGCCGACTCGGTCCGCGAATACGTCGATCACCTGATCGAAAGCTATTTCCGCGAGGAGTTCCGGCTCGATTCGCTGGCGCGCAAGATCGGCATCGACAAAAGCCGCCTCTGCCGCCTCTACCGCGCCGGCGCCGGCATGACCATCATGGATGCGCTGCGGCTCCGCCGCCTCAAGGAGGCTGCTGAACTGCTGACCTGCACGAACCGGACCATTTCGGAGATCTGCTTCAGCTCGGGCTTCAACGACCTGAGCTACTTCTACCGCTCCTTCACCGCGAAATACGGAACCAACCCCGGCGAATTCCGCCGCCGCTTCCAGCGCGAAAACGAAACGTAAGCAAACAGCGCCTTTCCCGGTCAATCCAGGTTATAGACGCATTTGCCGGGGCCGTAGACGGCGCGCCAGTCGCGGTTGAACTGCTCGATGCTCATGTCGGTCAGCGGATGCTCGGCCAGATGCCAGAGGATGTCCGGCCCGATCGTGATCGCCTGACAGCCGGCCAGCGAGACGTCGTTGACCTGCTGCACGTTCTTGAACGACGCCGCCAGCACCCGGGTCGGCATGCTGTGAATCCGGAACAGGTCCGTGATCATCTGCACGACCGTCACGCCCATGCCGCTGATGTTGTCGATGCGGTTCAGGTACGGCGCCGTGAAATCGACGCCGCAGTTGGCGGCCAGCAGCGCCTGACCCGGCGTGTAGATGGCGGTGGCCGTCACCTTCATGCCCCGCGCCTTGAGCCGCGGCATGGCCTTGTAGCCCTCAGTCGAAACCGGAACTTTGATATAGAGATTGCCGCCGATTTTCTCCTGCAGCGCCTCGGCGTCCCGGATGATCTCGTCGCAGGTTTCGCCCAGAACCTGCGCATGCAGCATCTTCTCGCCGATAATCGCGCGGATCTCCTTCAGAATGGCGAAAAAATCCCGTTTCTCCTGCGCGATGATGGTCGGGTTGGTAGTGACTCCCGCCAGCGGAAACACCGCGGCGGCTTTTTCGATTTCTCCGATATTTGCAGTATCCAGCAGATAAAGCATCATAATCCTCCGGTTCGTGGGGTTGTCTGACGGTACATGGGAACGGCTGTCGCAACAGGCAGGGGCTCGATGTCCGATTTCAATTTACGGGATTCATAATATACCCCGCGGCCCTTCCTTTTTCAAGCTCACGGCCCCTTCCCTCCGCATTCCGGCGATCCTTTTCGGACCGTTGCGGACCATGCCCGGCGCCCCCCCGTTTCCCGGCCCCGGGCTGTCCCGTCAGCGGGATTCACAAATTTCCCGCATTTTTTCATCGATCCGCTTGAAAAAACCGAAGCAGACATTATTCTAAATACAGAATCTCATTTTATTTTTAAAACAGATGGAGTTTTTTATGCCGGAAAAACGTTATCAGGCGCCGGCGGCGGCCAGCACGCTTGAAGTGCTCGAATTCATGGCTTCGAATCCGGGCGCATGGGGGCCGACGGAGCTGGCCAGGCGGCTGGCGCTCTCCCCGAATCTCGCGTTCCGGGTGCTGAACGTCCTGCAGGAGAAGGGCTATGTGAAGCGCAATCCGGCCGGGCAGTACGAGCTGACCGCCGGGCTTTATTCGCTCGGCATGAAACTCCGGAACAGCTTTGACCTGCGCAAGCAGGCGCGCCCCTTCCTCGAAGGGCTGGCCGCCGAAGCCGGCGAAAGCTGCCAGATCCAGGTTCCGGCGGGCGACCGCATGCTCCAGCTTGATTTCGTGCCGCCCCCGGCCGACTACTACCTCGCGGTCACGCCCGGAATCCGGCTTTACCGGCACGGCAACGCCTTCGGCAAGGCGGTCCTCGCCTTCCTGCCGCCGGAGGAACAGGAAACGCTGTTCGCCGCTCCCCTGCCCCGGCTCACCCCGCACACGATCGTCGATCCGGCGCGGCTCCGCGAAGAGTTCGCGGAGATCCGCCGGACCCGGTCGGCTTCGGAATTCAGCGAATACGTGCTCGGCAGCTACTGCATCGGGTCGCCGGTCTTCAACGCCGTCGGGAGGCCGGTCGCCGGAATCGGCATCACCGGACTCTCCTCCCGGCTGCACGAGGAGCGTCTGCCGGAACTCCGCAAACTCGTGCTGGCCTGTGCGGAACATATTTCGGAATCGATCGGATACAAGGAGGCATGAGTCATGAATGCGCGGGAACGGGCTCTCGACGCCCAGCGGAAACTCAACTGGTTCAGCAATCACGAAAACGGCATCGTCTGGGCGCGCAGCTGGCGCGCGACGGAGGGGCTGCCGCTCGGCATGCGGTACGCCGAGCTCGGCGCGGCGCGTCTCGCGGCGCTCGACTTCCTGCACGATCCGGAGGAGCCGCTGATCGGCCGTCTCGCCGTACCGGAGCTCGACCCGGCGGAGAATGAACGGGCATGGGAGTTCATTCACGCTTCCGGCGTCGAACTGCCCGGCCAGACCGGACACGCCGAACCGTATTATGACGACCTCTTTGCGCTCGGGCTCGACGGCCTCCGCGAAAAAGCCGGCGGAACTCCTTCGTTCGTCCGGGCGGCGGAGGGCCTCTCCGCAATGATCGAACGCGCGGCCGGGCAAGCCGCCGCGGAGGAGGTCGCCGCCGCCTGCCGTCATATCGCGCATGAACCGCCCGCAACCTTCCGCGAGGCGATTCAGCTGGTCTGGTTCGTGATGACGGCGATCCAGATCGGCGACCGGGCCGCGCTGGTCGGACCGGGACGGCTCGACCGCCGGCTGATCCGGTTTTACGAAGCGGACCTCGCGGCCGGAAGGCTGACCCGCGGCGAAGCGCTCCGCATGATCGAAACGCTTTATCTGTTCATCAACGCAAGCTGTCCGCGCGGGCTCGCCTATGCGGTCATGGCCGGGGGGAGCGGCGTCTGCAACGAACTCACGCTCCTGTCGCTCGAAGCGCTGCGGAAAACCCGGCTCGTCTACCCGAGCGTCGGCGTCTGCTGGAGCTTCGACACGCCGGACGAACTCAAAACACTCGCGGTCGAACTCATCGCCGACGGAATCTCGAATGTCGCCGTATTCAACGACGAGCTCATCCGGCGTTCGATGGTCCGCTACGGCGTCCCGGCCGAAGACGCCTCCGAATACATCAATTCGACCTGCGTCGAAATCACGCCGTGCGGCGCAAGCAACGTCTACGTGGCGAGTCCGTACTTTTCGCTCTGCGCGCTCCTGCTCGACTATCTGAAGGAGCCGGAGGGCGCGGGCTACGCCGCGTTCCGCGCCGGATACCTGAAGAGAGCCGGGCGCGAAATCGACCGCGCCGCCGAAGAGCAGAACCGCGTCCGCCGCATCCGCCGCGAACGTATGCGGCGCCCGATCCAGAGCCTGTTCACGCGCGACTGCATCGCGCGCGGGCTCGATATCGAAGAGGGCGGCGCGCGTTACAACTGGGTCGAATGCTCGTTCGTCGGACTTGCAAACCTGGCCGATTCCCTGACGGTGATCCGGCGCGAGGTGTTCGAGCAAAAAAATCTCACGCTGCCGGAGCTCCGCGACGTGCTGGAACGGAACTTCGAGAACGCCGAGGCGCTGCGGCAGCGTTTCCTGAACGGCTCCCCGAAATACGGCAACGGCAATCAGGAGGCCGACGGAGAAATTCCGATCATCACAACTTATCTCGCGGCGCGCTGCGCCCGGCAGCGGATGGAGCCGGACGATTCGCACTTCATCCCCGGCACCTTCTGCTGGGAGATGCACCAGCGCCTCGGCGCCGAATGCGGCGCGACGCCGGACGGCCGCCGCGCCGGTTTCCCGTTCGCCGACGGCGCCGGCCCGGCCCAGGGACGCGAAAAGGAGGGTCCGACGGCGGCCGTGAATTCGGTCTGTTCGTGGAACCATCTGCCGATGCTCGGCGGCAGCGCCTTCAACCAGCGCTACACGGCCGCGGCGGTCGCCACCCCGGCCGCGCGCGAAAACCTGAAACAGCTGATCGACATCTTCATCCGGTTCGGCGGCTTCGAAACGCAGGTCAACATCCTCGACGCCGCCCGGCTCAAGGCGGCGCAGCTTCACCCCGAAGAACACCGCGACCTCGTGGTGCGCATCGGCGGCTATACCGACTACTTCACGGGACTCTCTCCCGCCATGCAGGCGGAAGTCATTCAACGGACCCAATACGAGGAGCTGTGACCAAATGGACACCGGAGCACTTGAGCGACTGCGCGAAAAAATTCTCGCCTCCGACAACCGGGCCTGCTTCATTGAGCGCGAAACCCTGCTGCGCGACCATGCGGAGCAGACTCTCGCCCTGCCGGAGGAGGAACGCTACCTGTTCGAATTCGAGCTCCTGCTCGGCCGCCTTTCGACCCCGGTCGATCCCGACGACCGCTTCGCGGGGCGCATGGCCGAAGCGCGCTGGCCGCACCCGGAGCCGTTCACCCGGATTCCGGGCGGCATCGGCAGCGAAGGACACATCACGCTGCCGATGCCGGAAATCCTGGCGAAAGGGCTCGACGGCATCGCGGCCGAAGTCTCCGCCGGCGCCGCCCGGATCGACACGCCCGAAGCGCGTTTTTTCGAACGGAACGCGCTCGGCTGCATCGCGGCGATCCGCGGCTTCTGCAACCGATACGCCGACGCGGCCGAAGCCGCGGGCAAGCCGGAGGCCGCAGCCGCTCTGCGGCAGGTCCCGTGCGGTCCGGCATACGATCTCTTTTCGGCGCTGCAATCCGTCTGGATCATGCAGTTCATCACCAGCACGGTCTGCGGCGCGCGCGATTTCGCGCCGGGGCGGATCGACCGTTACCTGCTGCACTTTTTCCGGGCGGAGCCGGACCGTGGCCGGGCGCTCGAACTCCTCGCTTTCTTTCTCGTCAAATTCAACGAAATCACCGGCACGGCGACCGACAACTTTGAACAGAAACCGATTCCATGCACGTCGAGCAAGCAGTACCTGACGCTCGGCGGACGCAACGCCGCCGGAGAGTGGGAATTCAACGCGCTCACCGCCCTTTTCGTCGAGGCCGCGGAGCTCGTCCGGCTGCCGCAGCCGACGCTGAACTTCCGCATCGGGCCCGGCATGCCGGAAGAGGCGTGGCAGCTCGCCGGGCGCGCGGCGCACGGTCTCGACGCGCAATGCAACTTCTTCAACGACCTGCTGATCGTCAACAAGCTGCTGGGCTCCGGCATTCTCCCGGAAGATGCCTGGAACTACGCCTTCACGGCCTGCAACCGGGTCGACCTGCCGGGCAGGCTCTACAACATCATGCGCCGCATCGACGTCTTCGACAACAGTTTCGAATACTTCCGCGAAGCGCTGTTCTCCGCCGCAGAGCAGGACGGAACGCCGCCCGTCGAAACGACGCTCGACGAGCTGCGCCGCATCGCGGAAGAAAGGATGCTCGCCGACATCCGCGAAAACCGGGTCGCCGTTTACAGCGAGCGCTTCACCTTCCGGTTCGAATCTCTCTTTTTCGCCAGCTGCATTCAAAGCTGCCGCGACATCTGCCGCATGGGGGCGGAGAATTACCGCTGGATGCACAGGATGTTCTCCGGCATCGCAAACATGGCCGACAGCCTCGCGGCCGTCGAACGGCTGGTCGTCAGGGAGAAGCGCCTGACCTTCCGGGAGTTCGCGGAGCTGCTCGAGGCCGATTTCTCCGGCGCGGAAGTGCTGCGCGAAGAGATCGTGAACCGCTTTCCGAAGTACGGCAACGGCGAGCCCGGCGTCGACGCGCTTGCGGCCGCGGCAGCCGATGCGCTCATCGACGCGGCCGAATCGGCCGGGCGCAAAACCGGTTTCCTCATGATGCCGTCGATCTATTCGCTGACCCTCCACGCCCGGTTCGGCTCGACCGTCGGCGCCACGCCGGACGGGCGGCATGCCGGGGAACCGGTCAGTGAAAACCAGTCTCCCGAACACGGCGCGGACCGCGAAAGCCCGACCGCGCTTTTTGCGAGCGTCTCCCGGCTGCCGCTCCGCCGCTGCATCTGCGGCGGGCTGAACCTGAAGCTCGGCTGCCGCCCGTCGGCGGACCGCTTCGCGGCGATGCTCCGCAGCTTTTTCGAGCTGGGGGGGCTCCATATCGGTTTCACCGTCGTGAACCGGCGGACGCTCGAAGCGGCCAGGCGGAACCCGGAGGAGTACCGGACGCTGCTGATCCGCAAGACCGGCTTCTCCGAATTTTTCACCTCCCTCTCTCCCGCCGAGCAGCAGGAGATCATCGACCGGACCGAATATTGAAAGGGAAATCCACCATGAACCGCAAAGCGGAAATCCTCTACCGGCTCGGCGAACCGCTCGCGGCCGGGATGTTCGAGCACGAAAACAGCTCCGTCGTCGAACGCTTCGGCCTCGGGCTGCGGCGCTACTTCGAGCACGCCGCGCCGCCGCCGGAATCCGGACGCCTCTATCCGGCCCCGGAACACGATATCTGGAACCTCGCCGGGAAGTTCGTCCGCTTCCACTACTCGTTCAGCCTCGGCTGCGACGGCGACGGGTTGCGGCGGCTCGGCCGGGAACGGCTGGCCGACCCCTTCGAGCGCAATTTGCTCGACCGGGTCATCGACGAGCTCGATTATTTCCGTTCCGACCTGATTCCGCCGCGTTACCGGATCGGCGGCAACGGCTGGACCCACTGCGTGCTGAACTACCGCCGCATCCTGGGCGAAGGGCTCGGCGGCTACCGCAAACGGGTCAACGCCATGCCGCCCTCGCCGCTGCGGAGGGCGCTCTCCGACACGCTGGCCGGAATCACGGACTTCCTGCGCCGCGCTCCCGGCGACATCGCAGCCTGCGCGGAGCATCCGGCACGGGATTTCCGCAGCGCAATGCGGAGCTTCAACTTCTTTTTCGCGCTCGACTGCTACGACTCCGCCGGAAGGTTCGACGACTATATGGGCGAATTCTACAACGGGGAGCCCGATGCGCAAATGTGGCTCGAAGAACTCTACTGCGCCGTGGATCTGCACGACGGCTGGCACTTCCTGCATACCGCGAAACACCCGGCATTCACCCGGCTCTGCCTGCGCGCCCAGAAGCTGCGCCGCCCGAACTCCGGGCTGCTGGCCGGGCCGGAGACGCCGCCGGAGATCTGGGAGGAACTCTTCGACGTCTGGGGCCGCGGCGTCCCCTGTCCCTCCGTCTACAACGAAGCGGCCTACCGGAGCGGCATCCGGCACGGCTCCGACGCGAAAGGTGCCGACCGCGACCGCTTCGCATTCGGCGGCTGCACCGAACTCATGTTCGAAGGGTGCTCGAACATCGGCTCGACCGAGGGCGGACTCAATCTGCTCGATATCCTGAACAACAGCACACCCTCCCGCTTCCGCGCCGACATCCGGCTCCGCATGGAGGAGTTCGCTTCGGCGGTCAGGGCCAACAGCGAATTCGCGGCGCAATACCGCCCCCAGCTCATCCGTACGCTCTTCGTGGACGACTGCATCGACCGGAACCGCGAATTCAACGCCGGCGGCGCGCGTTATTACGGCAGCATCGTGAATGTCGCGGGACTCACCGACGCGGCCAACAGCCTCGCGGCCATGCGCGGCATTCCGGAGAAATTCGGCAACGACTCCCCGGAGGTCGACGAGATCGCCCGGAAGCTTGCACACCATGTTTTTTCACTGATCCGCCGGTATCCGATGCGGCAGGGCGGGCCGGCCTATCCGGCGGTCATCCTGCTGACCGGCTACGCCTGGCACGGCTCTTACGTCGATGCGTCGGCCGACGGACGTCCGGCCGGGGCGCCGGTCGTCGATTCGGCCGGAGCCGTCGCCGGGAGCGACCGCAACGGCCCGACCGCGCTGCTGAACTCGGTCGCCAAGCTGCCGTCCCGGCTCGGAATCGGCACGCTCGTGCTGAACGTGCGGCTGCAGCGCAGCCTGGCCGCTTCCCGCACGAAGCGGAAACTGCTCAAGGCGCTGCTGCGCGGCTTCTTCGCGCAGGGCGGCCTCCAGCTCCAGCCGACGCTGATCGATCAGGAGACGCTGAAAAAGGCGTACGAAAACCCGGCGGCGCACCCGGAACTCATCGTCCGGATCGGCGGATACAGCGAATACTACAACTGCCTCTCCCGGGAATTGCAGTTCGAAGTCTTGAAAAGAACGGAACACATGATATAGTAGCAGCAACAAGGAGGCTCCATTATGAAACCATTCGTCAACTTCATCCCGACCAAACTCTACTTCGGCGCCGGGCAGCTCGGCATGCTCGGAACCATCCCGCTGCCGGGAAAAAAGGCGCTGATCGTCATCACCTCCGGCAAATCGATGCGCAGCTCCGGAACGCTCGACCGGGTCGAAAAGCTCCTCGCGCACAACAACGTCGGCTACGCCGTCTACGACAAGGTCCAGGCCAACCCGACCAGAGAGCAGGTCATGGAGGGCGCCGCCTTCGCCAGGCGGGAGGAGTGCGACTTCGTGCTCGGGCTCGGCGGCGGCAGCCCGATCGACGCCTCCAAGGCGATCGCGGTCATGGCCGCGAATCCGGGAGACTACTGGGATTATGTTTCGGGCGGCACCGGCAGGGCGCAGCCGATTCCGAATCCGCCGCTGCCGATCGTCGCCGTAACCACGACCGCCGGAACCGGCACCGAAGCCGACCCGTGGACCGTCGTCACCAACGGCAACGAGAAGATCGGCTTCGGCTGCGAGGCCACGTTCCCGAAAATCGCGATCGTCGACCCGGAGCTCATGCTGACCGTTCCGCCGCAGCTGACCGCGTTCCAGGGATTCGACGCGTTCTTCCACGCGGCGGAGTGCTACCTCGCAAACTGCGCGACGCCGGTCAGCGAGCTTTACAGCCTCAAAAGCATCGAGCTGATCTGCAAGTCGCTGCCGACCGCCGTGCGCGACGGTGAAAATCTCGCGGCGCGGACCGACGTGGCGCTGGCCAATACGCTCTCCGGCATGGCGGAATCGACCTCATGCTGCACGTCGGAGCACTCGCTTGCGCACGCGATCGGCGGCTTCCACCCGAATGTACCGCACGGCGCGGCGCTGATCATGATCTCGAAGGCGTGGTTCAAGTTCTACGCGCTGCGTGCGCCGAAGCAGTTCGCCGCGCTCGCGAAAGCGGCCGGGCAGAGCGATTTCCTCGGCGCGCTCGACAAGCTCCAGCGCGACTGCGGCGTCGACCGGCTCAAGATGTCCGATTACGGCATCGGGCGCGAAGAGCTCCCGGCCATCAACGAGAACGCCTGGGAGACGATGGGCGGCCTCTTCGACCTCGACCGCATCAAGATGAACCAAGCTGAATCGCTCGCCATTCTCGAGGAGTCCTACCGTTGACCGGCATTGTTTTCGACATCAAGAAATTCGCGATCAACGACGGCCCCGGCATCCGGACGGCGGTCTTCCTGAAAGGCTGTCCGCTCCGGTGCCTCTGGTGCCACAACCCGGAGTCGCAGCGGATCGAGCCGGAGCTTTCGTTCCTGCCCGACAAATGCATCGGCTGCGGCTTCTGCGCTTCGGCCTGCCCGAACGGCTGCTTCGACGGCGGCGCGTTCGACCGGACGCGATGCCGTTCCTGCGGCAAATGCACGGAAAAGTGCTACGCCGGAGCGCGTGAACTCATCGGCCGGACCGCCGAAATCGGCGAAATCATGGCCGAAGTGCTGAAAGACCGGATTTTCTATGAAAATTCCGGCGGCGGCATGACCGTCTCCGGCGGCGAGCCGCTCTTCCAGCCGGAGTTCACGGCGGCGCTGCTGGCGGCGGCAAAACGCGAAAAGCTCCATACCTGCCTCGATACCTGCGGCTTTGCGGCCTGGGAGAAAATCGCCGCGCTGCTGCCGGATACGGACCTCTTTCTCTACGACCTCAAAGAGACCGACCCGGAGAAGCATATGGAGTATACGCGCGTGCCGCTCGCCCCGGTCCTCGAAAACCTTGCGCGCATCGACGCGGCGGGAGGAGAAGTGATCCTGCGCTGTCCGCTTATCCCGGGCCTGAACGACCGGGACGGCCATGCCGACGGCATCGCGGAAATCGCAAACCGTCTCACGCATCTGCGTGAGATCAACCTCATGCCCTACCATCCGCTCGGGGAATCGAAACTTGCGCGGCTCGGCCGGGACCCCGGTCTCGGCGGCGAATTCGCTTCGCAGGGGGAACTCGAACCGTTCCGGCGGCGAATCGAAAAGGCGTGCCGGGTGCCGGTCTCCTTTTCATGACGCCTCACGCCGCGGCCGTTGACGACAGGAATGCCGGGGACGGGGCGTCACGCATCCGGCGCAGTCAACCGTTCGAGCCGGGACAGCCGGGCCAGCGCTTCGTCGCGGCAGCTCCCGCACATGTCGGGGGCGGGAGCGAGCGAACCGCAGACCCGCGGACGCTCCGGCTTCCCGAAAAGCCGGCAGCGGAACTCCGCGTCGAGATTCACGCACGGAACCCCCGCCGGCTTTCCGTCCGGCATACCCGGGATCGGCGATGAAATCGACGGCGCGATGCAGCACGCTCCGCAGCCGGGACGACAGTGAAACAGCGTATTTTCATTTTCCATGCCGCATACTATACCGGTACGGGATGAAAAATGCAAGTCAGCCGCCGGCCGGCGGCGCGACGCAAAGCGTTTGCCCCGATATCCGCCTATTTTTCCGGAAGCACTCCAGCAGCGCCGGGTGCAGCCGGCTGTTGGTCGCCGCCAGTCCGTTCTCCGGCCACGCAGCTCCGCCGGAGGTATCGGTAACCCTTCCACCGGCCTCCGCGAGAATCAGCGCTCCGGCCGCAATGTCGTAGAGCTGCAGCGCAAACTCCCAGTAGCCGTCGAAGCGCCCCGCCGCCACATTGCACAAGTCGAGCGCGGCGGAACCGCAGCGCCGGATGTCCCGCACCGACCGCGTGATTTCCGGCAGAAATTCGAAGTTGTCCGGCCGCATCCGGGCCCGGACGCATCCGAAGCCCGTCGCCAGCAGCGCATTCCGCAGTTCTCCGCACTCCGAAACCCGGATCGGTCTGCCGTTCAGGCGCGCTCCCGCTCCGGCCTCCGCCGTAAACAGCTCCCGCAGCATCGGCGCGTAAACCGCCCCCGCGACCATGCGCCCGCGATGCCGCAGCGCGATCGAGACGGAGTAATAGGGGAAGCCGTGCACGAAGCTCGTCGTCCCGTCGATCGGGTCGATGATCCAGCAATGTTCCGCCGTGTCGCCGGAGCTGCCGGTCTCTTCGCCGAACAGTCCGTGGCCGGGATAACGGCCGCGGATCTCCGCACTGATGAACTCTTCCACCCGCCGGTCGACCGCGGTGACCAGATCGGCGGAGCTCGCCTTGCAGCGGATATCCTCCGCCGCAAGCGAACGCCTGCCCTCCTCGGCCAGATTTCCGGCCGCGACAGCCAGTTGCCCGATGAAGTCGATCATGGTCAGCGCCCGTAGAAAATACGGATGTTGCGCACACTCACGGAAATCTCGTCCTCAAGCGCATTCACCCCGAGCCGCAGTTTCCGGATGCCGCCCGCGTCAAGTCCGGGCGGAAACGCGATGAAATGCTCGCGGAACTCCCCGCCCGGCGCATCGCTCTTCAGATAGACGTCCTTCCCCTTCTCCGGCACGGCCATCAGCAGCATCTGAAGCACGGCGGAAGGCTTGGAGACCTTCGCCTCGAAACCGATTCCGATCGCCCCTTCGAGCGACTCCTGCGGCAGCTGCAGCGTATATTCCGGGTAGCTCCAGCGGTTCGCGCCGGTCGGGAATTTCGTCTCAAAACGGATCGCGCGGTCATTTTCATCGTAGCGGATCTCCATCGTTCCGGCGGCGTTCCTGCGCCAGTTCTCCGGATCGAGCATCTGCGGCATTTCGACCTTTCGGCCCGAACTGTTCATCTCAGCCAGGCTCTGCAGCGGAATCACCAGCGGCGTCGCCCGGCGGCCATCGAAAACACCGTCGGCCCGCAGCTCGCCCTTGAACTCGCCGTCCAGTTCCGGGGTGAAGGCAAGTTCCAGCTCGGTCCGGCCGAACGGAGGCAGCACGACACTCTCCGGCAGCCCGGCGCAAGCTCCGCCGGAAACGGCTACCCTCCCCCGCTTCGCCCGGTCCGACAGATTCCAGACCTGAAGTCTGAGCCGGGCGCCTGCCTTCTTCACATCCGCACAATCCCGGCCGACGAAAAGCCGGAAGTCGTCCGACAGTTCCGTGCGGAAGACGACCGTTTTGTCGATGCCTTCCGTCTCCGCCGGACGCACAGCCGCTGCCGGAAATCGAAACGGAATATCCGCCTTGAGATGGTCCACTCCGGTCAGGAACTGCGGATAACGGGTCACGACCACCCGGGCCGGGTCCACGGCGAACGGCGTGCCGAACAGATCGACGCCCGCCGGATTCCCGCCCGGCGGCAAGGCGAACGTCTGCTCGCCAAGACCGGTAACCGTCAGGTTCGGACGCGGCTTTTCGGTATCGAGCTCGGAACGGCTCCAGCAGACCAGCGTCTTGCCGCCGTCCCGGCGCCGGTAGAGGAAGCCGCGGAGCTTCTCCCCGAGCCTGACCTCCCCCTCCGGCACGGCGCCGCCGAGCTGGTCCACCAGCGTCGCGAAGGCGGCATAACCGGGCTTCACCGAAAAATCACGCCGCATGAGTCCCCAGTCCTTATTGCCGCCCGACTCGTTATAAGGCGGCAGCACGAAAAAGAAATCGCGGGAGACGCCGAGAAACTGCATGATGACCATCATCTTCGGCAGATATTCCGCAATCAGCATCTCCTGTTCGGGAGAGTGCGCCTTCAGCCCGGGAAGCAGACCGTCGGCCCGGCCCGCCCCTTCCATATTCGAACCGTTCTCGGTGAACCAGATCGGCCGGTCCGCAGCCCCGAAACGCTCCAGATGGCTCCGGATGCTCCGCAGCGCGGCGGGGAACTCCGAAATCGGCCGGTAGGTGTGGACGCTGAAAATATCGAAATACTCCCCCGCCCCGTTTTTCATCACGACGTCGGCGTACGGCAGAATCGGCGTGATCGCGTAGCCGCCGATTGCGACCGGCAGTTCCGGGTCGGCGGCCTTGAAGCCGAGATAAGCCGCCTTCAGCGCCGCCGCGTAATCCCAGGCCGCCTCGACGGCAAAGCCGATGTCCTGTTCGTTCCAGAACTCCCAGGCGGTCATCTGCCCCCGGAAGGTCTCCGCCGCTTTTTTCGCAAAACGGTAGGTGCCGAACAGATCGACGGGCAGCTTTCCGTCTTTGCGCCTCACCCACTCCGGCGCATGGTGATACATGCCGAGGACCTTCACGCCGCGTTCCGAAAGGAGCTTCGCGTTCGTCCCGTACTGCAGCCAGTCGTACCGGCCGGGAACGGCTTCGACCTCGGCCCAGTTCAGGCGTTCGCGCACCATCTGAAGCCCGGCGCGCCGCGCGACCTCCGAAACGACCTCGTACGGATTCTCCGGCTGACGCGGATTCCCCGCGTCGGGACGCGCAAGCCAGCTCTGTGCGGAGTCCATCGCAAAATAGAGTTCACCCTCCGGCGCGCGGCCGGCCGGATCGGAGACGACGGCGAAGCTGCGGAATCCGGCAAGTCCCGGCAGTTCGAGCTTGTAATATCCGTTCGGCAGGGCGTCGAGCACAAGCTCCCGCTCCTCCCCCTGCGGCCAGTCGCCGCGGCGGAGGAGCTCATCCTTCCAGTTGCGCAGCACCCACCCGCCGGCCGAAACGGCGGAGGGACTCAGCCGGAACTTCAGCGCCTCCCCCTGCACGAACACCGTTCCCGGCGCCGCAGCGGAAACGGCCGAGGCCGCATCGGGCTCCGGCGCCGCGGAGACGGCGGCAGCTGCCGTCAGACAGCAGAAAAAAGTCAGGATACTCCGTTTCATGTTCCCTCACAAGCTCTGCAGCGCACCGCCGTGAAAGACCGCCACGGAGAATCCCTTTTCCTTGAGGTCGGCAGTACCCTGTGACGAAACATGCCCGTCGAAGAAGCCCATGTTCAGGCGGTTGTTGTGAACCGGCGCGATATTGCCCGGACAGTTGTTCCACCCCGGCGCGAACTGGCTGATCCCGGTACTTCCGTAGGTGGGGTCGGTGATGACGCCCATCGTGTCGGCATACATGAACGTCTCCGTCGGGCGCTTCATGCGGTTGACCGCATACAGGATATAGTTCGTCCCGGAAACGCCGTAGCCGAAGTCGCCCCATTCATCCTTCTTCCCGTCGTAAAAAGTCGCCAGATCCGGCGCGTTGTAGCGATAGAGGCCGTAGGTCGTAAAACCGTTGAAACCGGCGGTCTTCTGCGGAATGCCCGGACAGTTGAACACCTTGCTCCGGACCGCGTATCCGTTCTCGATCAGCACCGTCGCCCACGGGCGTTCGCCGCCGGTGGCCGGGGCCCGGAAAATCACGGTCTGCCGGTTGTCGTCCGCATAGAACAGCGAGGCTTTGTAAATCTGGCTGATCCGGCCGATGCAGTTTGCGGCGCGCCCTTTTTCCCGCGCCTGATTCAGAGCCGGCAGCAGCATCGAGGCGAGAATCGCGATAATTGCGATCACAACCAGGAGTTCGATCAGGGTAAAGCGGAGAGTCTTCATCATTTCGTCACCTTTTCCTTCACATTGGGGAGTTGTTTTGCGGGAGCAAACGAATTTCCTTCAAAAAACCGCACGGCAGTCTGGACATCGACCGGCGGCGCATCCGGATTCTGCAGCCGCCAGCCGATCAGCTTGAGCGTCTGCCGCGCCTGGTCCTGCAGCAGAACCGAAAACGCGGTCGGCCGCGGATAATAGTACTCCGACTCCAGACGGTCCCCGAAGGCCAGCACCGAGATATCCTCGGGGACCCGGAGCCCGATCCGGCGGATTCCGGCCGCGACCGCCAGATAGAAGCTCATCGGGCAGACGACGGCGGTGTAGCCGGCCAGCTCCCCGCGCCGTTCCTCGAACGCCCGGCAGATGGCCGGATGCGGCTGTCCGTAGAGCGGAATCTCGAAAGCCATAAGCTCGGTATTGTATTCCACATCCGGATACTTCCGGCGGAAAATCTCCTCGAATCCCTTCATATTCGGGTGAATCGTAACCGGCTTCCCGTCGCGGCGGGTAACCTGATCGACCAGCAGAATCCGGCGGTGGCCGAGCTCGTACAGGCGGTCGCAGGGAATCTCCATCTGCCCGTCCCGTACATAGTAGACCGAATCCCGGCCGATGACCTCCGCACTGCCCTTGTTGACGACGACCGGCTTGGGCGAAGTGAACAGCTTCTCGCACAGAAAAGAGGGCATGCTCGCCATCTCCTGAATCACGGTCAGCACCAGCGCGTCGCAGTTGCCGAGAAGATCATGGATCGAGCGGTCCTCCCAGCTGCGCACGTAGATCACCTTCAGCAGCCAGTTGTTCTCCTCGCACGCCTGCGAATAATGCATGACCGTGTCGAGATTTTCGGGCGCGCCCCACGCCGGCAGCACGAGCCCGAGAATCTTCTGGACCTTCTGCTCCGGAATCTCGCTGCGGACGAAAGTGCCGCTGCCCTTGACCCGCTCGAGCAGCCCTTCCTCCACCAGCGCGCCGACCGCCTTGCGCAGCGTCATGTAGCTGATGCCGAAACGGTCGGCCAGCTCCTGCTCGGGCGGCAGCGTGGTGCCGCGGGCGAAATTGCCGATCCGGATCTCCCGGGCGATCCATTCGCGGGCGTGGTCCGCCTTCGTCAACCGTGATTTTACCATGATATGCCCCTGATGCGTTCGAAATAATTTATAGAACTTTTCTATAATTATAGTACATTTCTATAAAAATGTCAATAGGCATTTCCGATAAATCATCGATTTTTAACAAAAGCCGCTCCGGGCAGGATGCCGGAAAAACAGAAACGGCCGAGGAAATCTCCCCGGCCGCAATCGGCTGGAACAGAAAAACAAGATCAGCCGCGGCACAGCTCCATGCCGTCGAAGGCCAGCTCGAAGCCGGTACCGGCGATCCTTGCCTGCCGGCCGGCCTCGCTCTCCGGCCACAGGGTCCGGGCCAGGTGGTCGAGCACAACCCGCGTGTCGCCGTCGACGATCTTCAGATTCCGCAGCGTCTTCATCAGGTGGGTCACCATATCGAGGTCGGAGTGCTCGAAAATCCGGAAATCCCCGGACTCCGCCATCGTGCAGTCGGTCACGACCCAGTCGAAACGGAGCTGCGAAAACAGCCTGACCGCCGTCTTGAGCATTCCGGCCCCGTCGAGCGCGTACAGCAGATTCCCGGCAGCGCTCTCAAAGCAGAAATGGAACGCCTGTTCGCCCGGAATATTGGTCAGGTGGTTGGCCGGCAGGGCGGTCACGGCAAATTCGCCCGCCCGGAACTTCAGGCCCGGCGCGAGCGGGTGCGCCGCAACATCCGCGCCGTCCGGCAGCATGGCGAGCGCCTCGGGAGACGCATAGACCGCCAGCGGAACCCGCCGTCCGGACGCGAGTTCGGCAACCTGCTCCGGCACGAAATGGTCGTCGTGGGAGTGAGTGACCAGCAGCGTATCGATATCGGAGTGCGGAATCCCGAACCGCCGCAGATTCGCCAGCCCGGTCGCCCCGCAGTCGATCAGGATGTGTCCGTTCAAAAGCGAACTCGTGCTGCCCCGCACGCCCTCTTCCCCGAACCGGCTCCAGTCGTAATCGGCGGCGCCGGTTCCCAGCAACTTCAATTTCATCACAGACGGAACACTTTCATTTTCAGACATCTTACCGTTTCCCCGCAGTCCGGAATCCGCCGTTTCCGCGAAACCGGAAGAGAATAACATACACCGCGTACCGGGAAATGCAAACGGCGAAAAAGCGAAAAGGGCCCGCGCCTCAACCCGGGCGGGCCCTCCGTCTCGCATCCGCGGCAAGGCGGATCAGCAGATCACTTCGATCTCAATGCCGAGCGCATCCGCGACCTTGCGGACGGTTTCGGCATGGTGGCCGATTCCGAGCGCGAAATGATGCGTCGGGCCGGCCGCCGCCCAGCGTTTCAGGAAAGTCCGGACATCCGGCTTGAACTTCCCGTGCGTGTTCGTGTTCCCGGTCGGCGGGATCGGCCCTTCCATCGATTCGCCTTCGGCGACGACGAACTTGAACTTCCCTTCGGCGTTCAGACTGACGCTCAGCATCGTGATCGGGCCGGTCCTGATGTTGAACTCGACCCCGGCCCCGGAACCGGGTTTGCCGTGGTACTTCTTCAGGCTGCGGATGACCGGGCGGCCGTTCGCGATGTTCAGGTGATGCGGCCCGTCGTGGCCGACCAGGACCGTGTCCCGCGCAAAGTCGACCGGGTGGAACTCCGCGAACGAGCCGCCGATCTCAAGCCGGTCGAAGATCAGCATCGCAATGCAGGTCTTGATGTCGAACTCCCCGCACATCGGGAAGCCGGCCGCGGTCAGGAGCGAATTGCCGACGATGAAGTTCGTGACGATCCGCCGCAGCAGCGACCCCGGTTCGGCCTCGTAGTAATAGGCGAGCCCGTCGAGATGCTTCAAAGCGATGTAGCGCTCAAGCGTCACGGCCACGACGGCGGCGGTCTCGAGGTCGGCTTCGGTCAGCTTTTCGGTCAGCGGGTCCGAAACCGGGTCCGGCGTGTCGAAAAACGACAGGATCCGCCGTTTCATCTCCGTGACCTCGGCTCCGGCCGGGTCGACCTCGCGGTAGATCGGCAGCAGCTGGTCCGCCTCGCACTGGACGACGTGCGCGCCGAACGCGGCGGTCACCGCCGCCGGATCGGTCTGCATGTCGAGCATCGCCTCAAGCACATGGCCCATATGGCCGAGCCGGGCGCGGCGCAGATCGTGCAGAACATGGGCCACGCGGCACCACTCGGCCAGCTCCGCATCGGCGACCGCGTCGCCCTCAAGCTGCCCGAGCACGACGGCCGGCGCTTTCTTACCCATGCGGACCGCCACGCCGGTGAACTCCGGAACCGAACAGAAATCGTCGTTGCAGAGCTGCATATACGTGCTCGCATGCTCGTAATCCATGGCCGGCAGCGGCTGGAGCGCGACCAGGACCACGGGAATCTGCATCCGGCGCACGATCATGCCGAACGTCGCGCTCGTCGCGTAGGTCAGCATATCGACGAAAAGCAGATCAAGATCGGCCGCCTCGATCTGCGGCAGCGCCGCCGCGGCCCGTTCGGCGTTGTCCACCATGCCGAAGTCGAAGAGCTCGACCGAGTGGGCCGACAGCTTCCGCTTCAGGATCTCCTTTTTGGCGAGCAGATCATCCAGCAGCCCCGGGAACTGCTCCCAGTAGGTGTCGAGCCCGACTCCGAAAATGCCGACTCGGGCGGTGAGCGGTTTGCGTCTTGCGATATTCATGTTCAGTTCTCCTCTCCCCAGGAAATCAGGAGATCGCCCGAGATGTTTTCCAGAATGTATTTCGGCCCGAAGCCGTCGTATTCGAGTTTCGACTCAAAGAGCGAAGGCTCCAGCAGCGTCCGTTTCGCATCATCGTATCTGCCGCACGTGAAGCGGACCGATTCGACATGTTCCGCCTCCGGCCGGAAGACCACCCGCGCACCGTCGAGCCCGTCCAGCAGAATCCGCCGCCTGACGCCCGGCATCAGCGAAATCTGCTCCCGGCACGACACCCTGCCGTGTTTCATGCCGAGGAATACGCGGCACTCGCGGTTGACGGCGCGTTCGGCGGGATAGCAGGCGGAACCGTTTCTGATCAGCGCGTCGGCGCCGGTGAACAGCGGGGCGCCGTCCGGGAAGCGGAAGCGTTCGGTCACCGTCGTGTCGGTTCCGAATCCCGAGAAGTAGAGCGCGTTGTCGTGCCACCTGAGCGTCAGGCGCGGATCGGGCGTCGTCGCGGAGTATTTGTCGAATTCGATCCGCCAGCCGAACTTCGCAAGCGCGCCGCGCAGCATCGCCTCCGCCGGCGCGAAGACGTTCCGGTCGAACGCGGTCGAGAAGTGACAGTGCTTCTCCATCGAAAACGAGTTGCTGCCGCGCACCCAGAGCGCTTCACCGCCGTTCCACTCCGGCTTCGCGACGCGGGCGACCGCCGGACGCGCCTCGCCGTCCTGCCGGTATTCGAAGACGGTTTCGGCACCGGCTCCCGACGCGAACACCCGGTCGAGCGGTCCGCCCGAATAGCGCGCCAGATGCCTGACCCGCCCGAAGCCGATCACGTCGAACTCTCCGTCGAGCGGGGACGCCGGGACCAGTCCGAGCAGGGACTCGATCCATTCGCCGCGCGCCGGTCCGTAGAACAGCACCCTGCCGCCCGCCGCGAGGAACCGTTCGAGCTTCGCCGCGGCCGCCGCGTTGACCGTCACCGTCGTCGGGGCCACGAGGACACGCCCGGCCAGCGCCTTCTCCGGCGCGGAGACGAAGTTCCCGGTCGAGATGACCGTGTTCAGCGGCAGCCCGCAGTTCAGCGCGCCGCGGATCAGGTAATCCCCGGCGAAAATCTCCTCGAGCCGCTCGCCCGCGTAAACGAGGTCGTGGTACTCGTCGAACGGATAGACCCAGACCAGCGGTCCGGCCTGGTCCGGCGCGGTCCGGCGCGCGTCCGCCAGATGCGGAATCACTTCCTGCGGCACCTGGTCCGGCATGCGTCCGTACGAGTCGTCGATCGACAGAAGGTGCAGCGCATTCGGGAGTTCCGCTTCTCCGGAGCCGTTCAGCCGCGCCACCGCCATCGGCAGGTAGATGTCGTGCGGACTGCGTCCGTAGCGGTCCAGCCACGGCGAATTCATGAACCAGATGTCGTGGATGTAGTAACGGAACGGAAACCCTTTCCCCGGAGGCAGTTCGGCCACGTGGCTCATCCAGCCCGCCAGCTCCATGCCGAAGTCGCCGTCCAGCGCGGCCCACGGCGAGTTCGGCGGAATCTCGAGGTCCGGGACTTCGCGGTAGATTTCGCGCAGCGGCGTCGCGTCGCTGGT